>NZ_JBEZVK010000019.1:0-144941 GCF_040636955.1 Streptomyces sp. NPDC032472 | reverse complement strand
CAGGCCGCCTACGACGTCCACCGCAACCTCCACCAGGGCAAGGTCGGCGTCCTCGCCCTCGCCCCCGAGGAAGGCCTCGGCGTCCGCGACCACGAACTGCGCGCCCGGCACCTCGACGCGATCAACCGCTTCCGCGCCGCACCGGCGGAGCGGACCGATGAACCCAGCACCCCCGAGCAGTGAGAACCACGAGCCGAACGGCGCCGGGCGTCCCCGAGAGGTGAAATAGCTTTGGAATCCACCGCATTCGCAAGCGCTGTGGAAGGCGGTACGAGCGGAACCCTCCCCGTGGGCTCCTTCTACCGCGACGGCGGGGCGCCCGCCATCATGCGCGCCGCCCACTTCCCCGACGAACTGCTGTCCTACCTTCAGATGGAGGGGCTCGCGGCCCTGGAGTCCGCCACCCGCCACCGTTGCGACAGCCTGGTCGAACACGGCTGCTACGACGGCCGGGCCCTGGAGGTCGCGCGCGCCGCCGGCCTGCCCTACCTCGGCATCGACATCAGCCCCGGGGCCATCACCGCTCTGGGCCGCCGGATCGGCGCGGAGGGCCTGCACGGCCAGGCCCGCGCCGTCGTCGGCGACATCCTGCACAACGGCTCCTGGATCACCGAGGTCGTCGGCCGGCGCCCGCTCCAGCTGCTCCCCTTCAACCTGCTGGGCAACTTCGCCGAGCCCGAGAAGGTGCTGGCGAGCATCGCCGCGGTCGGCGGCACAGCGGTGATCTCGGTCTTCAACGAGCAGCCCTGGACCAACGAGGTCCGCCGGGCCTACTACACCGCCTGCGGCATCGAGCGGCTGGACGAGGCCGCCGGTGAATACGGCGGCGTCGTCTTCCACGGCGAGGGCGGCTTCTCCTCCCAGTCCTTCAGCGAGGAGGGGCTGCTCCGACTCCTCGACACGGCCGACGCGACCGTCCTGAACCGCACCGACAACCGGCTGGGCCAGTGCGTCACCGTTCGCCTGGGAAGCGGGCTCGACCCCGACCAGGAGGACTGAGATGCTCCCGGAACCCATCGCCACCCACGGCTCTCCGCGCCCGTCCCTGCAGTGGTCGGACGGGGCGGTGCTCCTCGTCGACCAGCGGGCCCTGCCCCACGAGTACCGGCAGCTGAGGCTGGAGAGCGTCGACCAGCTGATCGACGCCGTCCGGTCGCTGGCCGTGCGCGGGGCCCCCGCCATCGGCCTGGCCGGTGCGCTGGGCGTGGCCATGTCCGCCTTCCGGCACACCCGGGCGGGCACCGTGGACGAGCCGGCCGTCCGCGCCGACGCCGCCCGGATCACCTCCGCCCGGCCCACCGCCGTCAACCTGGCCTGGGCCGTGGAACGCGTCCTCGGCTCGCTCGGCGGCGGGGCGCAGGCCGTGCTCGACGAGGCGCTGGCCATGCTGGACGAGGACATCGCCGTCAACGGGGCCGCCATAGCCCGGGCCGCCGACCTGGTGCTCTCCCTCACCGCGGACCGCCCGCTGCGGATCCTGACACACTGCAACACCGGACGGCTGGCCACCGCCGCGCTCGGCACGGCCCTCGGCACGATCGTCGAACTGGCCGGCCGCGGCCTGGTCGAGGAGGTCCTCGTCGACGAGACCCGGCCGCTGCTCCAGGGCGCCCGGCTGACCACCTGGGAGCTGGCCGAGGCGGGCGTCCCGTACCGGCTGTGCGTGGACTCCGCGGCGGCCGCCGCGATGGCGCGCGGCCTCGTCGACGTCGTCCTGGTCGGCGCGGACCGGATCGCCGTCAACGGGGACGTCGCCAACAAGGTGGGCACGTACGGACTGTCGGTCGCCGCCGCCCGCCACGGCATCCCCTTCATCGTGGTGGCCCCCGAGTCCACGCGGGATCCGGAGCTCGCCGACGGCTCGGGGATCGTCATCGAGGAACGGTCCGCCCACGAGGTGACCCACGTGGCGGGCAGCGCCGTCGCCCCCGCCGGGGCGGGCGCGTACAACCCGGCCTTCGACGTCACCCCGGGTGAGCTCATCACCGCCGTGGTCACGGAGAAGGAGACCCTGCGCCCGGGCGCCACCCGACAGCGGCTCGGCGCCGAACTCGCCCGCTTCTCCCGGCAGCTCTACGAACGCGGGTGGATGCCGGGCACCTCCGGGAACCTCTCGGTACGGCTGCCCGGTGGGTCCGGGCAGGCCCTGATCACCGCCAGCGGCCGGGACAAGGGCGATCTGACCGCCGCCGACACCGTCCTCGTCGACGCCCGGACCGGCGAGAAGTCGCAGGAGAGCGCGCTGCGGGCCTCCGCGGAGACCGCCATCCACGCCGCGGTCTACCGGGCCGCCGGTGCGGGCGCCGTGATCCACGTGCACGCGCCGTACGCCACCGCCGTGGCCACCGCCACCGGCGCGGCCGACAGCGTACAAACGCTCGAGCCGGCCGGGTGGGAACTCCTCAAGGGGCTCGGCCTGGCCGACCCGTCCCGCGCCGCCCTGCCGGTCTTCCCCAACCACCCCGACGTACCGAGGATCGCGGCCGAGGTGGAGGCGTACCTGCGGGGCGCGGTCCCGGACGGCGGCCCGGAGCGGATGCCCGGCCTGCTGATCGCCGGGCACGGGGTGACCGTGTGGGGCCGGGACCTGGCCGAGGCCCGCAACCGGCTCGAATGCGTCGAGGCGATCTGCCACCAGATGGTGCTCGCCGCGGCCCCCAGCCCTGCCCCTGCCCCTGCCCCCGTACACCCCCGAGGAGGCCAGCGATGACCCTGCTCCATGTGATGCCGGACGACGCGCCGGACACCGTGCTCCTGCGCACCCGCGACGCGGACGAGATCGCCTCCGCCCTGCGCGAGCACTCCGTGCTGCTGCGCCACTGGGAGGTGCGCGGCCCGGTCTCCCCCGGCACCGACCCTGCCGAGGTGCTGGAGCGCTACCGCGCCGAGGTGGACGCGCTGTCCACCGCCGAGTCGCTGGGCCTCGTCGACGTCGTGCAGCTGCATCCCGAGGACTCCGACGCCTGGCGGGAGAAGGCCGCCGCCGCACGCAGCACCTTCCTGGAGGAGCACCGGCACACGGAGAACGAGGTCCGCTTCTTCGCGCACGGCACCGGCTGCTTCTACCTGCACCTGGAGGGGAAGGTGCTCGCGGTGGTGTGCGAGGCCGGTGACCTGCTGTCCGTGCCGGCGGGCACCACCCACTGGTTCGACATGGGCCCGGTCCCGGAGTTCTGCGCGATCCGCTTCTTCGAGCGCGAGGACGGCTGGGTCGGCGACTTCACCGGCGACCCCATCGCCCAGCGCTTCCCCCGGCTGGACGCCCTGCTGGCGGCCGCCGGATGATCACCTTCACGGCCGGGGCGGTGGTCCTCGACATCGAGGGCACCGTCGGCTCGGCCGCGCACGTCCGCACCGTCCTCTTCCCCTACGCCCGGCAGCGGATCGCCGGCTGGTTCGCCGCCCACCGGGGCACCGCGCGCCATGCCGAGCTGGTCCGCGCGACCGGCGCGGCCGAGGAGTCGGATGCCGTACGCGTCCTGACCGAATGGGCCGACGCGGATGCCAAGGCCGCCCCGCTCAAGGCGGTCCAGGCCCTGATCTGGGCCGAGGGGTACGCCGACGGCAGCCTGCACGGGCACGTGTACGAGGACGTGCCCGGCGCGCTCGCGGCCTGGGCCGACGCGGGCATCGGCCGCTGGATCTACTCCTCCGGGGCCCGCGCCGCCCAACGGGACTGGTTCTCCAGCACCGCCTTCGGGGACCTCACCCCCCGCATCGACGGCTACTTCGACCTGGAGAACACCGGACCGAAGCAGGACCCGGGCTCCTACCGCCGGATCGGGGGCGTCCTGGGGGTCCCGGCCGGGACGATCCTCTTCCTCAGCGACGCGCCGGCCGAACTGGCCGCCGCGGCCGAGGCCGGCTGGCAGGCCGTACGGGTCCACCGCCCCGAGGACCCGCCGGTCGCCGAGCCGGGCCCCCATCCCACCATCCAGACCCTGACCCAGATCCAGGTGGTACGACCGTGAACACGACAGGCATCGGCGCCGAGATAGGCGTCATCGGCGGCAGCGGCTTCTACCAACTGCTCGACGGCGCCGAACAGATCGAGGTCACCACGCCGTACGGCGACCCGTCGGCCCCGCTGTCGGTCGGCACGGTGGCCGGCCGCCGGGTGGCCTTCCTGCCCCGGCACGGCCACGACCACGAGTTCCCGCCCCACGAAATCAACTACCGGGCGAACATCTGGGCCCTGCGCGCCGCCGGCGTCCGCCAGGTCCTGGCGCCCTGCGCGGTCGGCTCGCTCCGCCGCGACCTGGGCCCCGGCACCATCGTCGTCCCCGACCAGCTGGTCGACCGCACCAGCGGCCGGGTCCGGACGTTCTACGCCCGGGGCGCGGTGCACGTGCCGTTCGCGGACCCGTACTGCGCGCACGGCACGGCGGCGATCTCCGAGGCGGGCGGCTCCGGCGTGCGGACCGGCGGCGCCATGGTCGTCATCGAGGGCCCGCGCTTCTCGACCCGCGCGGAGTCCCAGTGGTACGCGGGCCAGGGCTGGTCCCTGGTCAACATGACGGGCGCCCCCGAGGCCGTCCTCGCCCGCGAACTGGCCATGTGCTACACCTCGCTGGCACTCGTCACTGATCTCGACGCGGGCCTGGACGCCGAGGAGAGCGTCTCCCAGGACGAGGTCTTCAAGGTGTTCTCCGCCAACATCGAGCGGCTCCGCGCAATCGTCCTGAAGACCGTGGAACTCCTGCCGGCCGAGCGCACCTGCCGCTGCGCCCACGCCCTCGACGGCATCCGTCTCCCCTTTGAACTACCGTAATTCCTTGACCGTTTGAATGATTCGGAACAGAGCGAGCAGATGAGCGACGACCGCACCACCCCCAAGCCCCAGACGGACCCGGCCCACTTCTTCTCCACCGACATCCGGGTCGGCCGCATCCTGACGGTGGAGGAGTTCCCGGCGGCCCGCAAGCCCGCGTACAAGATCACGGCGGACTTCGGCCCGGCCGGCGTGCTGGCCACCAGCGCCCAGGTCACCAACTACCGGCCCGAGGAGCTGAAGGACCGGCTGGTCATCGGCGTGATCAACCTCGGGAAGAAGCGGATCGCCGGCTTCACCAGCGAGTTCCTGATCCTGGGTTCGTACGACGCGGACGGCGCGGTGCACCTGCTGTCGCCCGAGCCGGTGGCCGTGCCGGGCGATGTCATCGGCTGACCGGCTGGCGGAGCCGCATCCGGTGGGCCGGCCGGACGTCCACCTCGCCCGGGTGGCCCCCGGCTTGGCCCACGCGGAGCGCCACGCGGGGGTCCTGAGCGCGGCGGAGCGGGCCCGGATGGCCCGCTTCGCGGTCGCGGCCGACCGCGACCGCTACCTCACGGCGCACGTGGCGCTGCGCATCCTGCTGGGCAGACGGCTCGGGCAGCGCCCCGAGGACGTGCCGATCACCCACGCCGCCTGCGCCGGCTGCGGCGGCCCGCACGGTCGGCCGGTGGTCCCGGGCAACCCGGTCCACTTCAGCCTCTCGCACGCCGGCGAGTTCTTCGTGATCGCCTTTTCCGAGCACGCGGCGGTCGGGGTGGACGTGGAACGCGTACCGCCGAGCGCCCTGCCGGGGGCCCTGCATCCCGAGGAGGAGGCCGAACTCGCCCTGCTGGCCCCGGCGGACCGCCCGGCGGCCTTCGCCCGTGCGTGGACGCGCAAGGAGGCCGTCCTCAAGGCCCTGGGCACCGGTCTCCAGAACGACCCCACCACCCTCCTGGTGGGTACGGCCCCGACCCCGCGCGCCCACCCGGCCTGGCACCTCACCCCGATCCCGACTCCCCCGACGTACGCGGCCACCCGCGCGGACCCGCTCCACACGGAGCAGTCCGGCTCCCTCCGGGGGCCCTGGCACGGCGCCTGACCCCGGGTCAGCTGCCTTGCTGTCCGAAGGTTTGCAGGAGGTCTGCCGCGACTGCGACCGCGATCGTGGCGGGTTCCTTGCCGGTGATCCCGGTCATTCCGATCGGGGTCTTGATCCGGTCGATCGCGGCGGCGTCGTGGCCGCCCTCGGTGGCCAGGCGCTGCTTGAACCGGACCCATTTGGCGGCCGAGCCGATCAGTCCGATCGAGCCGAGGCCGGGGGTGCGCAGGGCGGCGTCGCACAGTGCGGCGTCCTCGGCGTGGTCGTGGGTCATGATCAGCACGTGGGTGCCGGGGGCCAGCTCGGCGAGCACCTCCTCGGGCAGCAGGGGGGTGTGGTGGACGTGGACCTGCGCCACCGCGTCCGCGAGCACGGCGAGCCGTTCACCGGCGAGCTGGTCGGGGCGGGTGTCGATCAGGTGCAGATCGAGGTCCTGGCGGGCCAGGATGCGGGCCAGCTCCAGCCCGACGTGTCCGACGCCGAAGACCGCCACCGCCGGGACCACCGGCAGCGGTTCGAGCAGGACGCTGACGGCCCCGCCGCAGCACTGCACGCCGTGGCGGCCGGTGACCTTGTCGTTGAGGGCGAACTCCATCAGCTCCGGCTCCGCGTCGGGTGTGCCGATGACCTCGCGGGCCCGGTCGATCGCGACGGCCTCGATGTTGCCGCCGCCGATCGAGCCCCAGGTCTCGGTCCGTCCCACGACGAGCTTGGCACCGGCCTTGCGGGGTGCGTGGCCGCGCACGGTCGCAACGGTCACGAGCGCGCCGGGTTCCCGGCGGGCCCGCAACCGCGCGACCGCGGCCACCCAGCTCATGTCAGGCATTGCTCAAGGAGCCCGTGTGGGCGGGGATCCCCGTGCCGGCGCCGGTGCCGGCGCCGCCACCGGCGCGGGCGTTGCGGGCCGACTCGATCGCCCAGTACACCGCCTCCGGGGTCGCGGGGGAGGCGAGTTCCACGCTGACTCCGGCGGGCCCGAAGGCCGCGGCGGCCTGCCGCAGTGCTTCCCGTACCGAGAACGCGAGCATCAGCGGGGGCTCGCCCACCGCCTTGGAGCCGTAGACCGCGCCCTCTTCGGTGGCGTTCTCCAGCAGCGTCACGTTGAACTCCTCGGGCATCTCCGAGAAGCTCGGCAGCTTGTAGGTGCTCGCGGCCTGGGTCAGCAGCCGGCCGCGGTTCGGCCCGTCACCGGTGTCCCAGCGCATGTCCTCGAGCGTCAGCCAGCCGGCGCCCTGGACGAAGCCGCCCTCGACCTGACCGATGTCGATCATCGGGGAGAGGCTGTCGCCGACGTCGTGGACGATGTCCACCCGCCGGATGCGGTACTGGCCGGTGAACCCGTCCACCTCCACCTCGGCCGCGGCCGCGCCGTGGGAGAAGTACTTGAACGGCGAGCCCCTGAACGCCTTCGCGTCCCAGTGCAGGCCCTCGGTCCGGTAGAAGCCGGCCGCCGACAGCTGGACCCGCTGGAGGTACGCGGTGCGCACCAGGTCGTCCCAGGCCAGCTCCTCGTCGCTGCCGAGGACCCGCGCGACGCCCTCGACGATGCGCACGTCCGAGGCGTTCGCACCCAGCCGGGTCCCGGCCACCTGCAGCAGCCGCTCGCGCAACTGCTCGCAGGCGTTCTTCACCGCCGCACCGTTGAGGTCCGCCCCGGCACTGGCGGCGGTGGCGGAGGTGTTGGGCACCTTGTCGGTGCGGGTCGGGGCCAGCCGCACCTTGTGCAGCGGGATGCCCAGGGTGGTCGCGGCCACCTGCAGCATCTTGGTGTGCAGGCCCTGGCCCATCTCGGTGCCGCCGTGGTTGATCAGGACCGAGCCGTCCTTGTAGATCAGCACCAGCGCGCCGCCCTGGTTGAAGGCGGTGAGGTTGAACGAGATGCCGAACTTGATGCCGGTCAGGGCGAGGGCCCGCTTGGTGTGCGGGTGCGCGGCGTTGAAGGCGGCGATCTCGCGCCGGCGGTCGTCGAGGGCGCCGTTCTCCTTGACCTGCTGCCAGACGGCGGAGATCCGTTCGGGCTGGAGGACCTGCTGTCCGTACGGGGTGTACTGGCCGCGCCGGTAGAAGTTGCGCTCCCGCAGCTCCATCGGATCCAGGCCCAGCAGCGGCGCGCACCGGCCCATGATGTCCTCGATCACCAGCATGCCCTGCGGTCCGCCGAAGCCGCGGAAGGCGGTGTTGGAGACCTTGTTGGTCCTGGCGATGCGGCCTGCGATGCGCGCGTGGGGGATCCAGTAGGTGTTGTCGATGTGGCACAGCGCGCGGGCCACCACCGGCTCGGACAGGTCCAGGCTCCAGCCGCCGTCCGCGGTCAGGGTGGCGTCCAGGGCCTGGATGCGGCCCTCGGTGTCGAAGCCGATCTTCCAGGCGGCGTGGAAGCCGTGCCGTTTGCCGGACATGGTCAGGTCCTGCGTGCGGTTGAGCCGTAGCCGGACCGGGCGGCCGGTCAGCTTGGCGCCGAGCGCGGCGACGGCCGCGAACCCGTGCGGCTGCATCTCCTTGCCGCCGAAGCCGCCGCCCATGCGCAGGCACTGCACGGTCACTTCGTGGCTGTGCAGGCCGAGCACGTGCGCGACGATCTCCTGGGTCTCCGAGGGATGCTGGGTGCTGCTCTGGACGAACACCTGCCCGGCCTCGTCGACCAGGGCCAGCGCGGCGTGCGTCTCGAGGTAGAAGTGCTCCTGGTCGGAGAACCGGAACTCGCCGGTGAACACGTGCGCGGAGTCGGCGAAGCCGGCGTCGACGTCGCCGGACACCATCACGGGCCGGGCGCCGTGGAAGCTCTCGGCGGCGATCGCCTCCTGCAGCGTGATCAGGGAGGGCCGCTCGTCGAGTTCCACCTCCACGGCCGCCGCACCGAGCCGCGCCGCCTCCAGGGTCTCGCCGAGCACCCAGGCGACCGCGTGGCCGTGGAACATGACCTCGTCGGGGAACAGCGGCTCGTCGTGCTTCATGCCGGCGTCGTTGACGCCGGGCACGTCCGCACCGGTCAGTACGCGGACCACACCGGGCACGGCGAGCGCGGGCCCGGTGCGCAGCGCGGTGATCCTGCCGCAGGCCTTCATGACCTGGACCGGGTGGGCGTGCAGCACGTCCTTGGTGCGGTGGACCAGGTCGTCGGTGTAGAGCGCGGTGCCGGTGACGTGGGCGTGGGCGCTCTCGTGCGGCATCGGGAGGCCGACGACGGGCTTCTCGGGGCGTTCGGACAGATGGCTCATGACGACACCGCCTCGGTGGTCTGTGCGTACAGCTTCGGCAGGCTCTGGCCGAGCATCGCGGAGCGGTACTCGGCGCTGGCACGGTGGTCGTCCATCGGCGTGCCCTGGGCCCGGAGCGTCCGGGCGGCGGCCTCGACGGTCTGCGCCGTCCACGGCTCGCCCTCCAGGGCCGCCTCGGTGGCGAGCGCGCGGATGGGCGTGGCGGCCACGCCGCCCAGGCCGATGCGCGCCTTGCGGACGATGCCGTCCTCGATGTCGAGCGCGAAGGCGACCGCCACGCTGGAGATGTCGTCGAAGCGCCGCTTGGCGATCTTGTGGAAGGCCGTGACCGGCGACAGCGGCAGCGGGATGCGCACCGCGCGGATCAGCTCGCCGGGGCGGCGCACGCTCTGCCGGTAGCCGGTGAAGTACTCCGCCAGCGGGACCTCGCGCTCGCCGTCGGCGCCGGTGAGCACCACCGAGGCCTCCAGCGCGAGCAGCACGGGCGGGCTGTCACCGATGGGTGAGCCGGTGCCCAGGTTGCCGCCGAGGGTGGCGCTGTTGCGGACGAGCCGCGAGGCGAACTGCGGGAACAGCTCGGCCAGCAGGGGCACGCTGCCGTCGAGGCGGCGTTCGATCTCGGTGAGCGTCAGGGCCGCACCGATCTCGATGCGGTCGGATGCGACGTGCAGTTCCCGCAGTTCGGGCAGCCGGTCGACGGCGACCACGCATCTCGCGCGGCGCGAGCGGATGTTCACCTCCACGCCCCAGTCGGTGCTGCCGGCGACCACGACCGCCTCCGGCCGCTCGCCCAGCACCTGCAGCGCTTCGGCCAGGGTGCCCGGCCGCAGGAAGGCGCTGTCGTCCCGGGTGTATGCGGTGGCCACCGGTTCGGGCGGGGACTGCTCGCGGCGCTGCGCCAGGGGGTCTTCCCCGGTGGGCGCACCGACGGCGAACGCGGCATCGCGGATCGGGCGGTATCCGGTGCAGCGGCACAGGTTCCCGCTCAGCGCGTGCAGGTCGAATCCGTTGGGACCGTGCTCCGGGTCGGTGCTGCCGGCCGGGTCCGCCGGGGCGTGCGCGCAGCGGTCGGGCCGGTAGTACTCGGCGGCCATGCTGCAGACGAACCCCGGCGTGCAGTAACCGCATTGGGAGCCGCCGCGGACCGCCATCTCCTCCTGCACCGGGTGCAGCGTGGGCGGCGTGCCGGGCGCGCCGGCGGTGGCGAGTCCTTCGGAGGTGACGACCTCCTGGCCGTCGAGCGCCGCGGCCGGGAGCAGGCAGGCGTTGACGGCCACCCAGTCCGTGGGCTTGTTCACCCCGGGGCGGGCCACCAGGACCGAACAGGCCCCGCACTCCCCCTCGGCGCAGCCCTCCTTGGTGCCGGTGAGGCCCCGCTCGCGCAGGAAGTCCAGTACCGAGGTGTGGGGCGCATCCTGTGAAATAGGGATTTCTTTCCCATTGACGGTGATCCAGGGTGTCACCACGGAACATCCCCATTTCGGTGCGCGGTGGATCTGGTGGTCCCAAAGGCCATGTCAGGAGCTTTCTGTTTCGGTGGCGCAGCTCGAGAACCCGCCGGGGTGCGCAGCGGCACACGGCGACGCGCCGCAGGCGGTGACAGAAAATCGAAAGATGCCGGGGCCGCGAAGAGGGCACGCCGGAAAAAGGTGGCTGCTCAGCAGCCGTGTGCTACACGACCCGGAGTCCAGGCGACCTGGTGGGCGAGGCGACGCAGTGCGGAGATGGTGGACATCCGACGTCGCCTCCTTCCCTCAACTCACGAGTCGGTGCGCCCGAAGCTACGTTGCCTCCGGTTCTCCGGTCAAGCCGACGTACGGAAGCCCGGCGCGGGCGTTCCCTCTGCACCGCGCCGGACATCCTGGTCGGGTTCGGCAGAGCGCGGACCGGACCAGGGGCACGACCTTGCCGACGCCGCCCAGGGCCTGGGCGGCGCGCTGGTTGATCTGCCACAGCCGGCCTTCAGCTTCCCGCCGATGCGGTCGGCGGCGTACGCCGTTGGAACGCCGTCAGGGGCCGGTCTCGAACTGCGGCGGCTTGAGGCTCTTCAGGCATGCGGTGTTCGGGGCGGTCGGGGTGTCGAAGAACGAACCGGTGATCTCCTGCGCGCACTTCGACGTGGCGAACACGACGTGCGGCTCGTAGGGGACCGTGACGACCGTGGCGTTGGGCAGGGTGCGGGCGACGTACGGGCCGTTGGCCGCGCCGGTCTGGGCGTCGAAGCCGCCCGAGATGGCCAGGGTGGGGATGTCGCTCTTGGTGACGTCCCGGATCGAGCGCGGCGCCGCCGGGACGTTCCAGGCGTCGCAGTCCTCACGGAGGAAGGCCAGCTGCGGGGCCTGGGCTTGCACCGGGCGGGGAAACGCCGGGAAGGCTTCCCGGCCTCCCTTGAGCGCCTGCTCCTCGGTCTCGTACGGCGTCCACTCGCTGCAGAAGACGCCGTAGACGAGGCCGTGGGACGTCCTGCCGATGGCCTGGGGGCTGTACTTGGCGACCGCCCACTGCTCGGCGATCCGCTGGGGCTTGCCGTGGGCCAGCTCGTCCAGGGCCCGGGGCACCTGCGTCGCCACGTGGGTGGCGGAGGTCATCCAGTTCACCAGGGCTCCGGCGTCCAGGACGACCTTGACCTGCTTCTTGCTGTCGGGGAGCGTGACGGTGGTGGTGACCGGCTTCGCCTCCAGCCGTCGGACGAGGCGTTCGAAGGCGGCCGGCAGGTCGGGATAGCGGCGGTTGCAGGCGGGCTGCTCCGCGCAGGCCTTGAACAGGCCGTCGAAGCCCTGCTTGGCGGCGCTCCAGGTCAGGGCCGACCCTGCCGTGGACGGCGGCAGGATGCCGTCGATGCCGACGGACCGGATGCCCTCGGGGTGCAGGCGCATGTAGACAAGCGCCAGCTGGGTGCCGTAGGAGATGCCGTAGACGTTCCACTGCTTGAGGCCCAGCGCCTTGCGCAGGTCCGCGAGGTCGGCGGAGCTCTCGATGTCGTTGTAGGCGCTGAGGTCGGCCCCGCTCGCGGCCAGTTTGTCGCGGCAGGCCTTCGTGGCACGGACGTGCTCGCGCCCGGTGGACGGGGCGTCGTAGACCAGCCCGGTGGCACGCGCGTTGAACTCGTCGATGTTGGCGCAGGTGAGCGCCGGATCGGCCGAGTACGTGCCCCGCTGGGACATGAGGATCAGGTCCCGGTCGCGGTTCATGCCGCCGTCCACCGCCATCTTCGCCTCGCCGACCGCGTCGTCACCGGGTCCGCCGGCGAGCCACACGATGGGGTCCGGTTTCGGCTCGGCGGCCACCGCCGGCACGACCGCGACGCCGAGCTTGACGGTGCGGCCGTTCGGCTCGGCCCGGTTCTCGGGCACGGTGAGCGTTCCGCAGCGGGCTCCCTTGAGCTCCGCGATCGGTTCCGCCGTCTTCGGGCACGGGCCCGGTTCGTAGCGGGCCGTGCCCGACTTCCCTGCGACCGTTCCGATCGGGGTGTCGTCCCGCGCCTGGGAGGGCGCTGCGAGCAGTCCGGTGATGAGGAGCCCGGTCGCCGCGCCGGCCGCGGTGGCCCGGATCCGGCGTACGGTGCGCCGGGGGCGGGGCGCGTGGGGGGAAGCCATCTGTCCTCCCGGTCACTTCGGGGTGATCGTGAACGGTTGCGGCCTGAGACCGGCCACGCATCCGGTGTCGGGTGCGGTCGGACTGGCGAGGAACGAGGCCAGCACCTGCTGCGCGCAGGGCGACTGGGGTACCACCCAGTGCCCGATGCCGGGGACCAGCACGGAGGTGGAGCGGGACAGCGTGCGGGACGCGTCCTTCGCGTAGCTCGCCCCCGTCTTCATGTCGAAGGATCCGGAGATGACGAGCGCCGGAACCGGGCTGACGGTGGCCACCTGGTGCTCGGCCGCGCGGTCCTTGACGTTCCAGATCCGGCAGATGTCGTACTGGAAGGGCAGCTGCGGTACCTGTGCCAGGACCGATTGCGGCCACCCGGGGAAGGCCCGGCGCCCGGCGGCCAGCACGTCGGACTCCGTGGTGCCCGGGGCCCACTCCGCGCACGCCACCGACTCCGTCAGGCCGTGCGCGTTCTGGCCGATGGGCTGGAGCGAGTCCTTCGCGCGGGCCTGCGCGAAGCGCTGCGGGTTGCCCTGGCCGAGCTCCTGGAGCGCCGCCGGGAGGTCGACCGGCTTGACGCCGAAGGCGACCATCAGGTTCAGCAGGGCACCTCCGTCGAGGACGGCCTTCACCGGGTTGCCGCCGCTCGGCGCAGTGGCGGCCATCGTCAGGGGCTTGGCCTCCAGCCGGCGCACCTGCTCGTTCAGGGTCCGGCGCAGGTCCGGGTAGCGGCTCTTGCAGGCGGGCTGGGCCGCGCACGCGTCAAGGACGTTGCCGATGCCCTCCCGGGCGCTGCTCCAGCCCCACGGCAGCATCGTGACCTGCGGAGGGCTGGGCGAGTCGAGCGCCACCGCGCGGATCCCCTGAGGGTGTAGGCGCAGCAGGGTGAGGGCCAGGTTGGTGCCGTAGGAGTACCCGTAGACGTTCCACTGCCGGATGCCGAGGGCGGTGCGCAGGTCGGCGAAGTCGGCTGCGTTCTCGGTGCTGTTGTAGGCGCTCAGGTCGGTGCCGCCGGCCGTCAGCCGGTCCCGGCACTCCTTCACCGCCTTCAGCGTGAGCTGCTTCGCCTGTGCCGCGTCCCACCCGAACCCGATGACCTTCTCGTTGGCCCGGTCGAGCTCCGGGCAGGCGAGGTTCGGCTGGTCGTAGCGGTTCCCCCGCTGCGCCATGACGATCAGTTCGCGGTCCTTGTTCAGACCCGAGTCGACGACGAAGGGCAGGTCGTCGAAGGTGTCCCCGCCGGGGCCGCCCGCCATGAACACCACGGGGTCCGCGGCGGGCCTCGCCGAGACGGCGGGGATGACCGCCACGGCCAGCCTGATGGTCCGACCGCCGGGGCGGGCGCGGCTCTCGGGGACCTCCAGGACGCCGCACCGCGCCTTGCTCAGGGCGGCGATCGGCTCGGGCGTCTTCGGGCAGGGGCCGGGAACGAACCGCGCCCCGGCTGCTGTGCCGGTCCCGGCGGGCTGCGCCGGTGCCGCGGCGGCGCTGCCCGGTGCCGGGCCGAACACCGCCAGGCAGGCAGCAGCGGCCGCGGCAGCCGCCGCGCTGACGGTCTGCCTCGCCATACGATCCCGTTCCTCGGCCGACATCCCCGAGCTGACCGGCTGGGCATCGCCCAGCGGTGCGGACGGAACGCACTCAATCGACGCTACCGCGCGGCCGGAACCCCTGCACATCGGGCCGTGGGGCGCTGTCGCACCGACCCCGGGGCCGGTCCGGCCGCGGCGGTGTCACCGGTCCTGGATGCGCCGGAACGGGCGGTCGGCCTCCAGCTCGAAGGCGAGCTCCAGCAGTTTCCGTTCGCCGCCGGGGCGACCGGAGAACATGACGCCGACGGGCAGGCCGTCCTGCGTCGCGCTCGGGGCGGGCAGCGAGATCGAGGGCGTGCCGACGACGTTGTTGACCGGCGTGAACGCCACGTAGGCGAGGATCCGCTCGATGAGCGCCTGGTACGGGACGGCCGGGCTGAGGTGGCCGAGCCGCGGCGTGGTGTGGGCGAGCACCGGCGAGAGGACGAGGTCGAGCCCGCGGAACGACGCCGCGTACGCCTGCGTCGTGCGCTTCAGCCGGCGCAGTACCCCGGGGGTCCGCCGCCAGCCGTCCAGGTACGCCTCGCGCAGCCCCCGGCTCAGGCCGTCCATGCGGCGGCGGTCGAAGTCGGCGCCGAGGGTCCGGCCCGTGACGCCGAGGAGGAAGGAGAGCATGCCCCAGTACGTGAGGAAGTCCTCGGTGAAACGCGGGTCGACGGTCAGCTCCACCGGCTCCACGGTGTGGCCGAGGCGTTGGAGCGTCGCCACGGTCTGCGTGACCGCCTCCCGGGTGGCCTCGTCGGAGCGGACCCCGTTCGGGGAGTCCAGCAGGAACCCGATGCGCAGGCGCCGGTTCGAGGGGCCTTCGACCCGTCCGAGCGGCGGCAGCTTCGGGTTGTGCCAGTACGTCTCGGCGGCGGCGAGGAACGCGGCGGCGTCGCGCACGGAGCGGCTGACGATGCCGTCGGAGACGATGTCCAGCGGCAGTTGGCGGCTCTGGGCGTTCGCCACGACCCGGCCGCGGGTCGGCTTGAGGCCGACGAGCCCGCAGCAGGCGGCCGGTATCCGGATCGAGCCGCCGCCGTCGTTGGCGTGCGCGATCGGCACCGCCCCGGCGGCGACGAGCGCCGCGCTGCCGCCCGAGGAACCGCCGGCGGAGTGGCCCGTGTGCCACGGGTTGCGCACCGGCTCGGCACCCTCGTACTCGGTGCTGGGGCTGAACCCGAACTCGGGCAGCCGGGTCTTGCCCAGCACCGTGACGCCGCTGCTCAGGAACTGCCGGGCGAACGGCGCGTGCCGCCGGGCCGGCCGCGGGCGGAAGGCCGCGCTGCCGTGGCCGGTGGGCAGTCCCGCGTAGTCCGTGTTGTCCTTGACGAAGGTGGGCACCCCGGCGAAGGCGGCGCCCGCCGCGGCGGCGGTGTGCGCGTACGCCGGGGCGTCGATGTGCGCCTGGACCGCGTTGAGCTGCGCCTCGACCGCCCGTACCCGCTCCGCCGCGTCCCGGGCGGCCTCGGCTGCGGAGACCTCGCCCCGCCGGATCGCCGCGGCGAGGCCGACGGCGTCGTGCTCTCCCAGGGCGTCGTCGCGGAAGGCGTGCACCCTGGCCCGTTCGTCGAAAGTCGTCACCGCTGCCTCAGCCCCCGGCCGTGTGGTTGGTCGCCCGCCATCATTCCTTACCGCCGGGTAACCCGCGAGGGGTCTGGCCTCAGGCCGTCGGACTCGCCTGGGGCAGGCGCGTGAAGGAGCGCCGGTACGAGCGCGGCGGGACCCCGCGCCGGCGGACGAACTGCGCACGCAGCACGGCCGCGCTCCCGAAGCCGACCAGCCGCGCCACCTCGTCGACCGGCAGGTCCGTGGTCTCCAGCAGCTCTTCCGCCCGGCTCACCCGCAGTCCGAGCAGCCAGGCGTGCGGGGTGGTGCCGGTCGCGGCGGCGAACCGGCGGGCGAAGGAGCGCCTGCTCATCAGGGCCCGCCGGGCCAACTCCGCCACGGGAAGCGGCTCGTGCAGGTGGGCGCGGGCCCAGGCGAGCACCTCGGCGAGCCGTTCGTCCTGGCAGTCCTGCGGAACGGGCGTGGCCAGGTACTGCGCCTGGCCGCCGTCGCGGTGCGAGGGCAGCACCAGGTCGCGCGCGATGGTGTTGGCCGTCGTCGCTCCGTACTCGCGGCGCAGCAGGTGCAGGCAGAGGTCGAAGCCGGCCGCGGCCCCGGCGCCGGTGATGATCTCCCCCTCGTCGATGTACAGGGCCTCCGGCTCGACGGTGACGGCCGGGTACCGCTCGGCCAGCAGCGCCGCGAACCGCCAGTGGGTGGTGGCCCGCCGTCCGTCGAGCAGCCCTGCCGCGGCGAGTGCGAAGGCGCCCACGCAGTGCCCCGCGATCAGCGCCCCGCGCCCGCGTGCCGCGGCCAGTGCATCGAGCACGGCCGGGCCGGGCGGCGTACGGAAGTCGGCCCAGGGCAGGGTGATCACCAGGTCCGCGGCGGCCAGCCGGTCCAGGCCGTGTTCGACCACCAGCGGCAACCCGGTGTCGGTGCGCACCCGGCCGGGCCGGTCGGTGCAGAGCGCGAAGTCGAACGCGGGCAGGCCGGGCCCCCGCGCATCGAACACCTCAGCGGCGATCCCCGCCCCGAGCATCCCCACACCGGGCGGGGCATAGGCGGCGACGGTCACGAAGGGCGGCATCCGGGCAGTGTGGCACGCAGGGAGCGGAGGCCACGATTCCCCGGCGGAGGCATGGCCGCAGCTACGGGTGGAGGCCGTCGACGAGTTGGGCGAGGGCCGCCGCCAGGGCGTCGAGCCCGGGGCCGGCGGGCCCGCCCGGCTCGGCCATGTACACGTCGCGGCGGATCTCGACCATCAGCGCACCGACCCGCTGGTCGCGCCCGTAGTGCTGCAGGGGCACGTACGTGCCGGCGAAGGGGCTGTCGAGCCCGGTGCCGCCGAAGCCCGCGAAGGCCTTCTCGGCCGCGGCACGCAGGCCGGGCGGGGTGTGGAAGGGGTCCGTGCCCAGGCAGATCGGCGGCCGGGGGCCGTCGCCGTGGAGTTCGTATGGAAGGGCCTGTGTCGGGTACGAGTGCACGTCGATGACCACGGCTCGTCCGACGGCCGCCAGCCGATCCTCCACGGCCCGCGTCATCGCCTCCGCGTACGGGTGGAAGTAGCGCTCGACCAACGGCCGTCCGTCGAAGCCGTCCGGGCGCAGGGGCTCGCGGTGGGTGGTGCGCGTGTACACCGCCCCCATGCCCACGGCGAGCATCTCCTCGCGCTCGTCGGGGAAGCGCTCGGGGTCGATGACGAGCCGCGACAGCCGGTTGACGAACTGCCACGGCGTGACGGCGGAGGCGGCTGCGGCCGCTGCGGCGATGTCAGCGGTGTGGGAGTCGGTGATGTGGTCCAACTCCCGTTCGAGGGCGCTGTCGTCGAGCACGATGCCGTTGCGGACGGAGTCCGGTATGGCGCGCGAGGAGTGCGGCACGTGCAGGATCACGGGTGACGCGGGGGCGCCGGGGAGGAGCTGGAAGGACTCGGGTGAGCGGTTCATGTGCACTTCCTCCGTGAGACGGTCGTGCTGAACCGTAGCCCGGAGCGCCCCCGGCCGGCCCTTCCGGTCCCGCTGCGCGAAGCCGTTCCCCACCCCGCCCCTTCCCGAAACGCCGCAAACGCCGGCGAGGCTGATTTATCAGCCCTCGCCGGCGTTCGAGGCGCGGGGGCCCGGGGGCAGCCCCCGGTTTCGGGAAGGGGCGGGGAGGGGACGGCTCCGCGCAGCGGCTGGCCGGCGCCGGCCCCCTGGAACGGGAACGCGGCGCCGGCCAGTTGGATGCGAGTCAGGAGTTCGGTGCGGCCGAGCTGATGTCCGCGAGGGCGGACCTGCTGTCACGGTCGATGGCCAGGTCGCCCAGCGAGACGATGCCCACCGGCTGGTCCTTCTCGGTCACGGGGAGCCGGCGCAGCGCGTGGGAGCGCATCAGTTCCACGGCCTTCTCGATGTCGTCGTCAGGGCTGACGGTGACGACGTCCTCGCTGCACACGTCGGCGACGGTCGTCTGCTCCGGCTCCTTGCCTTCGGCCAGGACGCGGACGACGAGGTCGCGGTCGGTGACGACGCCCTTGACGTGGCCCTCGTCGACGACGAGGACGTTGCCGATGTCCTCGTCACGCATGCGGCGCGCGGCCTCGGCCACCGACACCTGTGCCGCGGTGGTGACGAGCCGCTCGGTCATGACCTCTCGGATCTTCTGGGACATGGATTACCTCCCTCTGGAATGCCCTCGCGGCGGCGCCTGCCCCGGCCTTGCGGGGGTAAACGGGGGAAACGGGGGAAACGGGGGATGACGCAGAGGGACTGCTATGCGGCGGCCTTGCCCCCGCCGCGGGCCCGTTCGACGCGCGCCCGCAGGACCTCCGTCAGGTCGACCACGTTCGTGGCCGCCGCCGGGAGTTCGGCCTTCTCCACGGTCTCGCCGGCCTGCTCGGCCCGGATCAGGGGGCGACCTTCTCCTGGTAGGTGTCGTGGAACTCCTCCGGGTCCCAGGGCATGCCGAGGGCGGTGATGAGCTGCTCCGCCATCTTCATCTCCTTCGCGCCCACCTTCGTACGGCACGCCTCGGGAAGGTCGGGGACCTCCGTATCCCGTCGGCCCAGTGCAGGGTGTGCAGCTTATGGGGCTCATCGCAGTAGAGGGTGTAGTCGGGGTCTGTCGGTTTTCGAGGTCGCCGGCACGGATTCAGGCTCGGCTGCACTCCTGTCCGAGCGCGACGAGACGTGCGCCGCGGAACGAGCTATGCCCCGTCGTTGTCATCGCGCAAGGAATGGATCATGCTCTGCAGGATCCGAAATGCGTCTGACTGCTCGGTCTCGGTCAGGCCGGCCAGCATTCTGGCCTCGACGGACCGGACGGCTGCGCTCGCCTTCTCGAGGCTTCGTCGACCGCGAGGCGTGAGCCGCGTGGGAAGAACCTTCCCGACGGGTGCCTCCGCAGGCCTGGTCACGTAGCCCTCTCGCTCCAGGGCCCGGAGCAGCACGTTCATCGTCTGCCGTGTCACGAACGCGCCCCGCGCGAGCTCGGAGTTCGACAAGCCCGGTCGTTGAGCCAGCAGCTCGAGGCAGGAGTAGTGCGTCACGCTCATCCCGAGCGGCCGCAGCACCTCCTCCATGGCCGCGCGGAGGGCACTCGAAGCCTCTTTCAGCAGGTAGCCCAGTGACGTCTCCAGGTCGACGCCGACATCGTTTTGACTCATGTCAGTATTCTGACATAGGTTGATGCGTGTCAGAAAACTGACACGAAAAGAAGGAGTATCGTCATGCCCGCCACCGGCCCCGACTTCATCTCGCTCCAAGTGCGCGACCTCGACGCTTCGCAGGCGTTCTACGAGCAGTACCTGGGCCTCGTCCGCTCGCCGGCCGGACCTCCGCACGCCGTCGTCTTCGAGACGAAGCCGATCGCGTTCGCACTCCGCGACGTCATTCCCGGCACCGACCTCGCATCCGTCGCTCAGCCCGGCATCGGTGCCGCGATCTGGCTCCACGCCACCGACGTCCAGGCCATCCACGATGCGCTCGTCGCCGACGGTCACACCATCGTCTCCGCACCGATCGACGGCCCCTTCGGTCGGACCTTCACCTTCGCCGACCCCGACGGCTATCAAGTCACGCTCCACGACCGCGCTTGATCCACCAAACGCCACCGGACGATCACCAGCGGTTGTGCCCTGGGCTCGTGCCTGACGCTACCTTCTGCCCTGCTGCCCTGCTGCCCTGACGACGTTCTGCCGACTGGATGACCTCGGCTTGGAAGTGGTCGGCCAACAGCTGCATTCCGACCACACCGTGTTGCTCCGTCGAGTGGTCGACCCTGATGACTGGTGCCATGCCTGCGGCTGTCCGGGGGTGCCGCGCGACAGCGTGCTGCGCCGACTGGTGCACGTCCCGCTCGGCTGGCGGGCAACGATCCTGCACGTCCGCATCCGCCGCTACCGCTGTTCGGGCTGCGGCCAGGTCTGGCGCCAAGACACGACCGCGGCCGCCGCGCCGAGGGCGAACAAGGGGCGACGCCGTCGTCACCCCCAGCCGCCATTGCACTCCCACACGGGGAGGAACGATCGGCCAAGCAATGGTCACTGTCCAGCTACGCATAATGCAAGGTCAGGAGGCCGTCCTCGGACTTGAGGGCGACGATGTCGTCGAGGTCCACCTCCTTGCCGGTGCGCTCGTTTACGCGCCGGTTGCGGATCGGGGCGGACGTGCCGCGCTGCAGCTGGTGGAAGTGGAGGGTGTGGCTGTCGGTAGCGGTGTACATGCCGATGGGGACACCACCAGACCGAAGCTCAGCACCCCGGTCCAGACCGGTCCGGCCATGACGATCACCGCCTTGCCGCGTCGCTCCGCTCCCGGCGGCTGCCCGCCGGGGCCGGCCCGGAAACGGCGCCTGGGGAGCTCGGGGGGCCGCACGTGTTTGGCGGGCGCCGGAGCGGATAGCTGCCGTACAGGGGGATCGCGAAGAGGTGAGCCGTCATGGGCGCAGACAGGGCAGACAGGCCGGACAGGCAGCAGGGCGGCGGCATGGGCGACAAGCGCCAGACGCCGGGCAAGGGCCGCGAGGAGCAGATCCGCGGGCGGTCGCCGGAGCCCGACCAGCTGAGGACGGGCGGCCGACCGCGCACTCCGGACGAGGTGGCGCACGAGCGCGGCCGGGAGGACGCGACGATGCGCGATGTGATGCACGACCTGAGTGAGGAGGACCTCGACGACATGCGCGACGACCGCTGAGCGCGTCGCGCGGTACCCGTCGGGTCGCGCGGAAGGCCGTCGTGGCCGGCGGGTACGGTTCCAACATGGACTATTCCGCAATGAGTTCGACCGGCGACGGCCCGACGACGCCGTCGGCGGCCGTCAAGGACATCGCGCGCCGGCAGCTGGTCGAGGTGGGGGCCTCCGGGCTGTCCCTGGAGGGCGTCGCCCGGGGCGGCGGGCGGGCCCTCGCCGAGGTGGAGGCCCTCTTCCCGCACCGGGACGACCTGCTGACCGCGCTGGTCGTCGACGCCTATGACGCCTCCGGCGCCGCGATGGAGCAGGCCGACCGGGCCGCGGCGGAGGCCGGCGCACCGGCCGGCGCCCGGCTGCTCGCGGTCACCCGGGCGCTGCGGCAGTGGGCCTTCGCCCACCCCGCCGAGTTCACGCTGATCTACGGCTCGCCCGTGCCCGGCTACCACGCCCCGCAGGACACCGTCGGACCCGCCTCGCGCACCCCCGCGGTGCTCGCGGGCATCGTACGGTCGGCGCTGGAAGCCGGTGAACTGACCCCGCCCCGGCGCTCCGTGCCGGGTCCGCCGCTGCTCCTGCCGGCCGCGACGGAGCTCTTCGGCGGTGCGCCCGGGGCGCCGTTCCCGGACCTCATCGAGCGCGGCATCGTCCTGTGGAGCAACCTGATCGGCCTCCTGGTCTTCCAGGTCTTCAGCCGCACCCACGACAGCGTCCGGGACGAGGCCGCGTTCTTCGACTACGCCGTCGCCGTGGCCGCCGAGAGCGTCGGACTCGTGGTGCCGCTGGAGGAGCCCACCGGGGAGGCCGCCACCGTCACCGCCCCCGCCACCGGCTGAACCCGGGCGCGCGGCAGCGGGGCCGCCGCCACCGGGCGGCGGCCCGCCTCACCCGGCGGCAGCGCCTCGCTCGCGCCACCAGTCCACGGTCGCCCCGACCTGCTCTTCGAGCGGGGTGGCCCGTACCGTGAACGCGGCCTCGTACGCGCTCGAATCGACCACGAACGGGCGGTCGAACTGGTAGCGGATCTCCTTCAGTTCGCGGATCATCGGGGAGAAGAGCCCGGCCACGGCCGGCACGGCCGGCGGCAGCCTGCGCACGGCGACCGGGCCCGTGCCCGCGCGGGCGGCCAGGCGGCCGACCATCTCCCGCACGGAGCGGGCGGGCTGCGTCGGGACGTGCCAGGGCCGCCCCCAGGCCCGCTCCTCGCCCGCGACCTCGACCAGGGCCCTGGCGACATCGGGGACGTACGTCCAGCTGTGCGCGGCATCCGGGTCCCCGAGCGTGGAGACCGGCTTGCCGCGCAGCAGCCGCGGCACGACCCGCGCGGCCAGGTGGCCGCCGTCGGTCACACCGGGCCCGAAGAAGTCCGAGGCCCGCACCTCGACCGCCCTGATGCGGCCCTGCTCGTGCAGCGCCCGGGCCCGCTCCCAGACGGCGGCGCGCACCCGCCCCTTGGGGCCGGTCGCGGCGAGCGGCAGGTCCTCGGTCAGGGGACCGTCCACCGGACCGTAGCCGTACAGGTTGCCCAGGAGAACCAGGACGGCCCCGGTGGCTTCGGCCGCGGCGCACAGCGAGGAGGCGAGCGGCGGCCATCCGGCCGCCCAGCGGTGGTAGGGCGGCGCGGCACAGACGTGGATCGCGGTGGCGGCCCGCGCGGCCTCGATCAGCCGCGCGCTGTCCGAGGCGTCCAGTGCGAGGTGCTCGATCCCGGGCTCCGGGCGGCGGCCCGAGGTGGTGACCACCCGTACGGTGTGGCCCTGTTCGGCCAGCAGCCGGGCGGTGGCGGCCCCCGCGGGCCCGAAACCTATGACGACATGAATGCTCACCTGCGCACACTAGCGCGGCGCCGCAGGCTTGCCGATCTTGGGCGGGGCGCCGGCCCGGCCGCTCTCCCGCCCGCCGTTTCGCGTTGCGCGGCCGTGCGGCACGGGGCAGGGTCGAGGGGTGGCGCGGCCCGAGCAGGAGGAGGCGACGATGCCCATGGCCTCGGCGGACACGGCCCCGGCGGCCACGGCCCCGGTCGACCCCGGGACGGCGCCGTGATGCGCCGGCGCGTGATCGTCTCGGGGACGGTGCAAGGGGTGTTCTTCCGGGACAGCTGCCGCAGTGCGGCCCGGGACCAGGGCGTGGCCGGCTGGGTGCGCAACCTGCCCGGCGGCGAGGTCGAGGCGGTGTTCGAGGGGGACGAGGCCGCCGTCGCGCGGATGGTCCGGTGGATGCACACCGGGCCGCCGGCCGCCGAGGTCCGCGCGGTCGAGGTGTACGAGGAGCCCCCGGGCCCGTCCGCCGGCGCCGCCTCCGGCTCCGGCGCCGGATCGGGTGGGTTCGAGGTCCGGCCCACTCCGCCGCGCGGCGGCTGAGGCCGGCGCGTGTCCTGGCAGCCGCGGCGGGTAGGCGCGTAGCGCCGTGCGGACCGGCGCCGGGGCGCTGTCGAGGCGGAGGGAGGAGCCATGGCGCGGATATCGGTGGAAGGGGCCGAGGTCGTGGTCCGGTTGTCCTTGCGGGAGTGGCTGGGCGCGCGTCGGCGGGAGCTGCGCGTGCCGGTGGCTGCGCTGCGCGGGGTCGGCCTGGAGTCCAGTTGGTGGCGGGTGCTGCGCGGAGCGCCCGGGCGGGGCGCGTGGCGGCCGGGGCGGTGCGTGGGGATCCGGCGGGTGGACGGGGGCCGGGGCAGGGATTTCGTGGCCGTGAAGGCCGGCGGCCCGGTGCTCTGGATCGACCTGGACCGGGATGCGGCCTTCGGCCGCCTGGCCCTGTCCGTACCCGACCCCGAGGGCGCCGAGCGGGCCCTGCGCGCCCTGCTCCCCGCAGAGCCCGAGGAAGGCCCCGGGCCGACGAGCGCGCCGGCCGCGAGCGCGCGCCCGCTCCTGCAGCACGAGGGCGGGACGGCTGACGACCACGGCCGGGAGCCCGGCGTGCCGTCGCGGACGGGGACGGGCGCACAGCCCCCGGCTGCCGACGAGCGCGTACGCAGGGCGAACACGGGCGCCGCCGACACGGAGGGCGACGTGCCGTGACGCCGTCCGCGCCCGCCCGGGCGGCCAGGGGCCGCGGGGCCTTCCGCGCCGAGCGGGCCGGTCAGAGGTGGTGGACCGGGGTGGACGGGTCGGTCCAGTGCCAGTTCTCCGGGGTCCACTGCTTCTTCAGGGCGGTGCGCTGCTTGGTGTAGGCGCCGAGGGCCTGCTCGACGGAGGCGGCGAGGTCCCCGAGATCGTCCGGGGCGGGCACGCGCAGGACCAGGTGCTGCTTCTGGTGGACGAGCAGCAGGTCGCCGGAGGGCGTGCAGGCCGTGAGGGTGAAGCGGGTCAGCGGCCGGTGGGTCTTGGTCCCCGTGTCGAGCCGGGCGCGCAGCTCCCCGGCCTTGTTCCAGGCGAACAGGCCGTAGCGGTTGAGGTGGTAGGCGCGGCCGCGGTGCGGATCGGAGGCCAGGTTCCAGCAGAAGCCGGTGAAGGGGCTGTCGCGGTAGGGGTGCATGCCGTCGAGGCGGCCGACCGTGGCCCCCTGGTCGTCGACGAGGGAGTAGGAGAAGGGAAGGCCGCGGCTGCCGCCGCGCAGGGTGCGCGCGTACACGGGCAGGACGAAGAGGTCGTCGGCGAGGGGGACGGGCCGCTTCAGGCGGGCGCCGTGCCAGCGCCAGGAGTAGCCCTCGCCGGCGAGGAGTTCGGACAGCGAGGGGCGGGGCCGGCGGGTGAGGCCGACCGGTTCTCCGCCGTGCCGGACGTGGGGCTGCACGTCGACCTCGCCCTGGTGCTTGGGCTCCGGGTCAATGGAGGCGAACGCGCGGATCACCGGTTTGTGTTCGGGGGTGAGGGGGCCGTCGGCCACGCCCACGAGGTTGGGGATGGCGCTGCCGTAGTTCCACACCCCGTACTCGGAGGCGACGCACAGCAGACGGCCGGAGGGGGTCACGCTGATCGAGCCGGCGAAGGGGTTGCCCGGGACGTACGGCTTGCGGAACGGGCGGCCGTCGTCCGAGGAGTAGGCGGCCAGGACCCGGCTCAGGTCGGAGGCGATCAACGTGGTGGAGTTCGGGTGGGCGTTCAGGGACAGGGTGCCGTCGGGCAGCACGCACAGGGTCATGTCGCTGCCGGTGGCCAGGGCCGATTCGGTTCCGTCCAGGTAGTTGCGGCCCGACCGCCCGGCCACGGCGCTCGCCAGGACCTCGCCCTGCGCCGAGTAGCGGGTGATGATCACGTACGCGAAATTGGCCCGGGCCGGGTCCGGTTCGCCCTCGGCCACGCCCGAGGTGTACCGGCTGACCCCGTACAGCGCGTACACGTCCCCGTTCGGAGCCGCGGCGACGTCGTGGGCAACGACGCCCCAACCCGTCGAGTACAGGCGGGTGAAGTCGATGCGGTGGGTGTCCACGAGAGTGCCGGGCAGCGCCAGCGGAAACGTCTGGATCATGTACGGAATTGTGCCCGCGGCCACTGACAACGCGGGGCGGGCTCCCGTCCTCACCCGTGCGCGGTCCGCGGGGTTCCGTCGTCGAGGAAGCCGCCCGACTGGTGCTGCCACAGCTTCGCGTAGGCCCCGTCCAGGGCGAGCAGTTCCTGGTGGCTGCCCTGTTCGATGATCCGCCCGCGGTCGAGGACGACGAGCCGGTCCATGGCGGCGACCGTGCTCAGCCGGTGCGCCACCACGAGCGCGGTCCGGCCCTCCATGAGCTGCCACAGCGCCTGCTGGACGAGGATCTCGCTCTCCGAGTCCAGGGCGCTGGTCGCCTCGTCGAGCAGCAGGAGCGGCGCGTCGCGCAGGATGGCCCGGGCGAGGGCGACGCGCTGGCGCTGCCCGCCGGACAGTTTGACGCCCCGTTCTCCCACCAGCGTGTCGAAGCCGTCGGGCAGGGCATCGGCGAACTCGGTGACGTGCGCCGCCTCGGCCGCCCGGCGGATCTCGGCGTCCCCGGCGTCGGGCCGGGCGAACGCGATGTTCTCCCGCAGCGTGCGGTGGAACATCGCCGGGTCCTGCGGGACGTACGCGATCAGGCTGCGCAGGTCGGCCTGGCGCAGCCGGCTGATGTCCTGGCCCCCGATGAGGATCCGGCCGGCGTTGACGTCGCTCATCCGCAGCAGGAGCCGGGTGAGGGTGGTCTTGCCGCCGCCGGAGCGTCCGACGAGACCGATCTTGGCCCCGCTGGGCACGTCCAGGTCGAGCCCCTCGAAGAGCGGCTTCGCGCCCGCGTGGGCGAAGCGGACGCGCTCGAAGCGGACGTCGGCGGCCCCGGGCTGCAGCGGTTCCGGCCGGGGCGGGTCGAGCACGGTCGGCGGGGTCAGCAGCAGTTCGGTGAACTGCGCGGCCTCCGTCATCGAGCTCTCCAGGCGACGGTAGATCTGGTTGAACTCGAACATGATCCGCGTGGCGTTCTGGAAGTAGGTGAAGGCCACCACGACCGCCTCCACGCCGTGCCCGCCCCCGCCGCCGGCCCCGACCCCGACCGCGACGGCGATCAGCAGGCCCAGCGCGTTGGTCAGCACGGACATCGGTGCGACCACGGTGTCGATGCGGAGGTTGCCGTAGTCCCACGACCTCAGCGTCAGCCGCCGCGACTCCGCGACGCGGGAGCGGTGTTCGGCGGCCTCGCGCGGCTCGGCCGCGAACGCCCGGACCGTGTCCATGTTCATGATGCTGTCGGCGACATGGCCCGAGACCCTGGCGATGGCCGCCTCGCGCCGGTCGACGAGCGCCTGACGGCGGCGGATGAGGGGGGCCACGCACACTCCGGTGACCGCGATCATCGCCAGGAGCCACACCACGAGCAGCGGCTCGTACTGCCAGAGCACCACCGAGCCGAACAGCAGCGGCACGAAGCGGCCGATGACCGAGAACGTCAGCGCGTCGACGAACTCCTCGAAGCGGGAGGCGAAGCTCAGCACCCGCTTGGTCAGCGATCCGGCGAAGTTGTCGTGGAAGAAGGCGGCGTCCCGGGCGAACAGCTCGTCCAGGCCGATCACGTACAGGTGCTCGATCCCCAGGGCGTCGAGGCGGTTCAGGCAGTGCAGGCCGAGCCGCCACAGCGCCTCGGAGAGCAGCAGGACGCCGCCGAAGCCGAGGACGTACGGCAGCGCGCGGTCCAGGGTGGTCCCGCCGTCCCCGGCGAGGCGGGCGACGAGCTTCGCGACGACCAGCGGCGCGACGTAGTTGATGCCGATGTTTCCGAGCGCGGGTCCGAGCATCGCGGGTACGGCGTACCGTCGGAGCCGGGCCAGCTCCCGCCCGTAGTGGCGCAGCGCCAGGACCACCGGCCCCCGCTCCGGCGCTGAGCCGGATCCTGTTGCTGTTCCTGTTCCTGTTCCTGTTCCTGATCCCATCCCATCCCCCCAGGCGGTCGGCGATCCACGCGGTTGCCTTCCCCGCCCCGCCCGCGGCTACGCGCCGTGATCAAGTCCATCACCCGCGGTAGCGAATCATCACACCGCGGCTTCGCCGTCCCCGTGCTCGGCGCGGTCGACGACGATCAACGCCACGTCGTCCGCCAGCCGGCCCCTGGTATGGCGCATCAGACCCGCGTGGAGCCCCTCCAGGAACTCCTCCAGGGTGCAGTCCTGCAGTTCCGCCATCGCCTCGGGCAGGGCGAAGAAGACGTTGTCTCCGTCGCGGGCCTCGATCACGCCGTCGGTGTGCAGCAGCAGCCGGTCCCCGCGCTCGAACACGTAGCTGTCCGTGGTGCCGGACGTGCCGTCGAGGAACTCCTCCAGCCCGAGCGGCGGCAGCGGGGACACGGGGTACAGGGCGTGGACCTCGCCGTTCCGCAACAGCAGCGGAGGGGGATGCCCGCGGTTGACCACCTCCACGGTGGGGCCCTCCGGCACCTGCACCACGAGCGCCGTCACGAAGCCCTCCAGGAGCCCGGGAGCGTCGTCCGCGCTCGCCGCCGCGGCGTCCCGTTCGAGCGCCGCCGCACAGTGGTTGATGACCTCCGCCAGCTCGTCCTCGTAGTGCACGGCCTCCCGGAACGCGCCCAGCACCACTGCGGCCGCGCGGACGGCGGGCAGCCCCTTGCCCCGGACGTCCCCGACGATCATCCTGACCCCGTACCGGGTCTCCACCGCCTCGTACAGATCGCCGCCGATCTGCGCTCCCGTCTCGGCCGCCAGGTACATGCTGGCCGCCCGGACCGGGCCGAGGCGCTCCGGAACGGGCCGCAGCAGGACGTCCTGCGCCGCGGCGGCGATCCGGCGGACCTGGTTGAGCTCGTTCTGCCGGCGGGTCCGCTCGGTCCTGCTCGTCATGAAGCTCGCGGTCGACACCAGGAACAGCGCCAGGAAATTGGTGTAGACCTGCTGTCCGCCCCAGGCATGGTTGTGCGTGGCGGTGGCGATGCTCACCCCTACGGCGCACAGCGCCGCCGCGAGGGTCCCCTTGGGCCCCATGGTGACGGCGGCCAGGGCGGGCGTCGCGACCAGCAGCGGGCCCGTGTAGATGACGTGCGCGGGCGAGAGTTCGATGGCGAGCACCACCAGTGCGATCAGGAAGGGCACGCACTCCGCGAGCCGGAACAGGGCATGGTGGTGACCGCCGGCTCCCGGCCGAGAGAGCGAGCGGAAGAACGCCCTCATGGGTCCAGCCTGCCCCTCGCCGGCCGTCCACTGCCACTCGCCGGCCGCCGCCCCGTTCCCGGGTCCGCCGTACGGCGGACCACGCAGCCTCGCGCGCGTGGCGTCCCGGCGCCGCGGGCATGCGAGTCACCGTACGGGCGGCGGCCGGACGCCCGCCGAGCCGCCCCGCCCCGGCCTGCCGCCCCCGCCGCCGCCGCGCCGGAGCCTGCGACCCCTGGAGCGCGAGTACGGATGAGCACCGAGCCCGCCCCCGACCCGGCGCCCCGGGTCTCCCGCGAGGAGTTCGACGCCCTCTTCGCCGCGGTCCGCACCTGGGGCCGCTGGACCCCCGCCGACCGCGGCGCCTGGAACCGGGTCACCCCGGAGCACGTACGCCGGGCCGCGGGCCTGGTCCGGTCCGGCACGGCGGTGCCGCTGGGCCTGCCCTGGGACACCCGGCCCGGCCCCGACAACGACAAGCCCGCCCTGCACTACATGTCGGACCTCGGCGACGTGGAGGCCCCGGAGCCCGCGACCCACAAGGACTTCCTCGGCGTCGACTACCACGGCAAGGCCGTGAGCCACCTCGACGCGCTCTCCCATGTCGCCTACCGCGGGCAGCTCTACGGAGGCCGCCCGGCCCGGGAGGCCGTCGGCGCCGGCGGCGCCCGCTTCGGGTCCGTGTCGGCCCTCGGCCCGTTCGTCGCCAAGGGCGTACTGCTCGACCTGCCCGCCGTCCTCGGGGTGGACTGGCTGGAGCCCGGCCGGGCGGTCCGGGCCCCGGACCTCCTCGCCGCGGAACGGGCGCTCGGCGTCGCGGTCGACGAGGGCTGTGCGGTGCTGGTGCGCTCCGGCCGGTTCCGCCGCCGCCGGGAGCTCGGCCCCTGGGACGTCGGCGCGGCCAGTGCGGGCCTGCACGTCGACGCCGTGCCGCTGCTGGCCGAGCGCGGCATCGGCCTGCTGGGCGCCGACGGGGACAGCGACCTGCGCCCCTCGCCGGTCGAGGGCCTGCACTCCCCCGTGCACGCCCTCGCCGTCGCCGCCATGGGCGTGCCCCTGCTGGACAACCTGGACCTGGAGGGGCTCTCCGCCGCCTGCGCCGCGGCCGGGCGCCACGAGTTCATGATCGTCGTCGCGCCGCTCGACGTGCCCGGCGGGACGGGCTCGCCCGTCAATCCGGTCGCGATCCTGTGAGACGGTGGCCCCGAACAGCCCGGAATATACTCAAATGACCGATTCAGGGCGCAACCATCCCGGCACGGCCGGACCACGGTCCCACTAGGGAAGTGATGCAGATGGGGGTCAGGGGAGAGCAGATCGGCCCTGCACGCTCCCGTGAGCGGTTCCTGGTGGGCGAGCCGGTCGAGACGGGCGTGCGCAGCGACATCCTGGACTCGTGGGAGCGCTGTCGGCTGCTGGGCCTCTCGCCGGACCAGACCGAGCTCCCCTACAGCAGCGACTTCGACCCCGACAGCCGGCTCGTGCACGCCGCCGCACCCGTGCTGGACCGGCTGCAGTCCAGGTTCTCGGGCAGCCAGATGAACGTGTGCCTGGCCGACGGCAACGGCACCGTGCTCCAACGCCGTTTCGGGGACCCCGCATTGGCCCGCAGCCTGCCCCCCATCCAGAGCGTGCCCGGCTTCGTCTTCGCCGAACGCTACGCGGGGACCAACGGCATCGGCCTGGCGCTCGCCGAGCGGCGCCTCATCCAGGTGTACGGGGCCGAGCACTTCGCCGAGCGGTCCCAGTCGAACGCCTGCTCCGCCACCCCCATCCGCGACCAGCTCAGCGGTGACATCGTCGGCGTCCTGTGCTTCGGGTACCCGCACAGCTACGAGGACCCGGTCCTGCCCGCGCTGATCCGCCGGGCGGCCGAGAGCATCGAGCGGCGGCTGACGGAGGAGAGTTCGGCCCGGGAGCAGGGGCTGCTGCACACGTACCTCGACGCCCGCGCCCGCGTCGGGGCCGCCGCGGGCGCCGGCCACGGCGGGAACGGGCAGCCGGTCCGGCTGGACGAGCTGGCCGACAGCGGGCTGGACCCCCTGGACCAGATGGTCCTGAAGGAGAAGGCCACCGAACTCATCTCCTCGAACCGGCGGGTCGCGGTCGAGGTGCCCCTGCCCCACGGCCGGGAGGTCACCCTCCTCAGCCGCCGGCTCACCAGCCGCGCCGGGGTGGAGGGGGTGGTCGTCGAGGCCGTCCTGACCGGCGAGGAACCGCCCGTGCACCACCTGGCCGCCGCGCCGCCCGGGCCCGGCACCGCGGCGCGCCCCCGCGGCACGGACGCCGACGGGCGCGGCGCGACCAGGGGGCTGGTGCTCGTGGGCGAGCCCGGGGTCGGGAAGTACGCCCTCGCGGCCCGGCGCCGCCTGGAGCTGCTGGCCGAGGCCAGCACCCGTATCGGCACCACCCTGGACGTGAGCCGGACCGCCTGGGAGCTCGCCGAGGTGGCGGTCCCGCGGCTGGCCGACTACGTCACCGTCGACGTCCCCGAGGCCGTGCTGCGCGGCGACGAATCCATCGACCCCTCGGTCGAGCTGCAGCGCACGGTCGTCCACGGCATCCGCGAGGACTGCCCGTTCTACCCGGTCGGCCGGCGGGTGGAACTCCGCCCCGAGACCCCCCACATGCGCTGCCTGGCCAGTGGGCAGGCCGTGCTGGAACCCGACCTGGCGCTCGCCGCCGGCTGGATACGCCAGGGCAGCGAGCACGCCGACCGGATCCTCGCCCACGGCGTGCACTCGCTGATCTCCGTCCCGCTGCTCGCGCGCGGCGTCCTGCTGGGCATCGCGAGCTTCTACCGCGCGCAGGACCCGGCCCCCTTCGGGGACGACGACAGCTGGCTGGCCCAGGAACTCGCGGCCCGTGCCGCCCTGTCCATCGACAACGCCCGCCGCTACACCCGCGAGCACACCCTCGCCCTGGCCCTGCAGCGCAGCCTGCTGCCGCGCGGCCTCCCCGAGCAGGGCGCCGTCGAGGTGGCCCACCGCTACCTGCCCGCCGAGTCCGGAGTGGGCGGCGACTGGTTCGACGTCATCCCGCTCTCCGGCACCCGCGTCGCCCTCCTCGTCGGGGACGTCGTCGGCCACGGACTGCACGCCGCCGCCACGATGGGCCGGCTGCGGACCGCCGCCCGCAACTTCGCCGAACTGGAACTCGCCCCCGACGAGCTCCTGACCCACCTCGACAACCTGCTGGTACGGCTGGACCGGGAGGAAGGCTGCGACGACGTGACCGGCGGCAGCACCGGCATCGCCGGCGCCACCTGCCTGTACGCGGTCTACGACCCCACGACACGGCAGTGCACCATGGCCCGCGCTGGCCACCCGCCGCCCGCGCTGGTCCATCCCGACGGCACCGTGTCCTTCCCCGAGCTGCCCGCGGGCCCCCCGCTCGGCCTGGGCGGCCTGCCCTTCGAGACGGCCGAGATCCAGCTGCCCGAAAACAGCACGCTGGTGCTCTACACCGACGGGCTCATCGAGGACCGCGAGCGCGACATCGACGTCTCCCTCGACCAGCTGCGCCGCGCCCTGGCCCACCCGGCCCGGGCGCCCGAGGACACCTGCCAGGCGGTCATCGAGGCCGTGGCCCCCGAACACCCCGGCGACGACATCGCCCTGCTGGTGGCCCGTACGCACACCCTGCCCGCCGACCGGATCGCCGCATGGGACCTGAGCGCCGACCCCGCCCTGGTCTGTGACGTCCGCGCCGCCGCCACCCGCCGGCTCGCCGAGTGGGGACTGGAGGAGCTGGCGTTCGCCGCGGAGCTGATGCTCAGCGAGCTGGTGACCAACGCGGTCCGGTACGGCACCGAGCCCATCCAGGTGCGCCTGATCCGCGACCGCACCCTGATCTGCGAGGTCTCAGACGGCAGCAGCACCGCCCCGCACCTGCGCCGCGCGGCCAGCACGGACGAGGGCGGCCGCGGCCTGTTCCTCGTCGCGCAGCTCTCCCAGGCCTGGGGCACCCGCTACACGCCCCAGGGCAAGGTCATCTGGGCGGAGTGCGCGCTCGACGCGGTCGCCTGACGGCCGCGGTCGACCACCCCGCCGCGGTCGACCACCCGGGCACTCGGCCACTCGGCCACTCACCCACGCGACCACTGGACCATTGGAGCCACAAGGGATGGCGATATGCCGGGTAGTGCACCGTAGGTCCCCGGGGTTCCTCCGGCTCCGCCCTACGCTGCGGACGAGAACTGCCCCGGCCGGCCCCGGAGACGTCCGTGCATGACACTTCCGCCCCCTCGACGAGCCCGCCCGGGCGCCCCGGTGCAGTGCCGCTCGTCCGGGTGCGCGGTCTGGCCAAGCGGTTCGGCGGCACCCTCGCCCTCGACGGGGTCGACCTCGACCTCCACCGCGGCAGCGTCCTCGCCCTCCTCGGGCCCAACGGGGCCGGGAAGTCCACGCTGATCAAGGTGCTCGCCGGCGTCCACCACGCCGACGCGGGCGAGGTGACGGTCGCCGGGCATCCGCTCGGCTCCGACGCCGCCGCGCGTGCGATGTCGTTCATCCACCAGGACCTGGGACTGGTCGACTGGATGACCGTCGCCGAGAACATCGCCCTGGGCACCGGCTACCCGCGCCGTCACGGCCTGGTGTCCTGGCGGCGGACCCGGGAACGCTGCGCCGAGGCCCTGGAGACCGTCGCCGGACACCTGGACGCCGACGCGCGGATCGCCGACCTCGCCCCCGCCGAGCGCTCCCTCGTCGCCATCGCCCGGGCCCTCGCGAAGCGGGCGGAGCTCTTCGTCCTCGACGAGCCGACCGCGACCCTTCCCGCCGCGGACTGCGCCCGGCTCTTCGACGTCCTGCACGCACTGCGCGACCGGGGCCACGGCATCCTCTACGTCAGCCACAGGCTCGACGAGGTGTACCGGGTCGCGGACACCTTCGCCGTGCTGCGCGACGGCCGACTCGTCAGCCACGGGCCCCTCGCCCCGTACGGCCCCGCCCGCCTGGTGTGCGACATCGTGGGCAGCGCACCGCCCGGGCGCCGGACGGCCACCGCCGCAACCACCGCCGCTCCCGCCTCCGCAGGTGCCGGCCCGCTGCCCGTCCTGCGGCTCGACGCCGTGGACACCGACCGCACCGCACCCCTCAGCCTGGAGCTGCGCCAGGGCGAGGTCCTCGCCCTGGTGGGCCTCACCGGATCCGGCCACCTCCACCTGGGCCGCGCCCTCGCCGGGGCGGGGCCGTCCCTCGGCGGCCGGGCGCTGCTCGGCGGCCGTCCGTACCGCCCCCGCACCGTCGCCGAGGCCGTCGGACGCGGCGTCGGCTTCGTGGCCGGCAACCGCCAGGAGGAGGGCTGCGCCGCCGACCTGACCGTACGGGAGAACCTCCTGGCCAACCCGCGGGCGGCCGGAGTGCCCAGCCTGCGCTGGACCGCTCCGCGCCGGGAGCGCGCCGAGGCCGCCGCCCTCATCGAGCGGTTCTCGGTGCACCCCCGGGACAGCGAGGTGCCCATCGCCGGCCTGTCCGGCGGCAACCAGCAGAAGGTGGTCGTCGGGCGGTGGCTGCGGGGGCGGCAGCGCCTGCTGGTCCTGGAGGAGCCGACCGCGAGCGTGGACGTCGGCGCGAAGGCCGCGATCCACCGCCTCCTCGGCGACGCGCTCGCCTCCGGCCTGGCCGTCCTGCTCGTCTCCTCCGACTTCGAGGAGGTCGCCGACCTCGCCCACCGGGCGCTGGTGTTCGTCCGCGGGAGCGTCGCGGCCGAGCTGTCGGGCGAGACGCTGACCGTCGCCGAACTCACCCGCACCGCCTCGGCCATGCCCGCCATCACCGGAAACGCGGCGCACCGGTGACCGCCGGACCGTCGGCGCGCCGCCGGCTGCCGGGGCTGCTGCACGGCCACGGACACGGACACCTGCTCGGCACGTACGGGCTCCTGGCCCTCACCGTCCTGCTGTTCCTGGTCTTCTCGCTGGCCCTGCCCGACACCTTCCCCACGCGGGAGAACGTCTCCTCGATCCTGTCCAACCAGTCCGTGCCCGCCCTCCTCGCGCTCGGCGCGACGATCCCCGTCGCGAGCGGCAACTTCGACCTGTCCATCGGCTACGGGCTGGGGCTGGCGCACGTCATGGTGATGTACCTGATCGTCGACGAGGGCGTGGCCTGGCCGCTCGCCTGCCTGGCGGTCGTGCTCGGCGGGGCGCTGGTCGGCGCCCTGAACGGCATCGTCGTCGAGTTCGGGCGGATCGACTCGTTCATCGCGACGCTCGGCACCGGCAGCATCATGTACGCCCTCACCGGATGGCTCACCGACGGGAGCCGCATCGTCCCCGGTCCGCAGGGCCTTCCGGCCGCCTTCACCGGGCTGTACGACGGGCGGTTCCTCGGCCTGCCGCTGCCCGCCTTCTACGTCCTCGGGGTCACCGTCGCCCTGTGGGTGGTGCTGGAGCGGCTGCCGCTGGGCCGGTACCTGTACGTCATCGGCTCCAACCCCCGCGCCGCCGCCGTCCTCGGCATCCCCACCCGGCGGTACTGCGTGTACGCCTTCACCGGCTCCGGCCTGGTCGTCGGCGTCTGCGGGGTCCTGCTCGCCGCGCAGCAGCAGATCGGCAACCCGAGCGTCGGCCTGGACTACCTGCTGCCCGCCTTCGTCGGGGCGCTGCTCGGCTCGACCACGATCAAGCCGGGCCGGGCCAACGCCCTGGGCACGCTCGTGGCCGTCAGCGTGCTCGCCGTGGGGCTCGCCGGGATCGGCCAGCTCGGCGCCCGGTTCTGGGCCACCCCGCTGTTCAACGGCGCCACCCTGCTGTTGGCGGTCGGCCTGGCCGGCTACGCCTCCCGGCGGCGGCTGCGCACCCGGGCAGCCCCGGACCGGCATCCGCCCGCGGGGCCGCCGTCCCCGGGGCCGCCGCCCGCGCCGGCGGGGAACGGCACGGGGTAGCACCGACCGCAGTCCACGTCAGCGTCCCCCAGCGCCGGCATCCGTCAGCGTCGTCGTCAGGAGCACCGTGTACCCGAACCGCACGACCGCCCTCGCGGCCGCGGCCCTGTTGGCGGCCGCAGCCGCCGCCCTCGCCGGCTGCGGGGGCGGACCCGCGGGCACCGGCCTGCCGGCGAGCGCCGTCCCGTCGTCCTCCGGCGGCTGCCCGGCCGCCCTGAGGGCGGCGCAGGCGGCCGTACGGGCGGCCGAGAGCACCGACGCCGCGTGGACCGGTCCCACGAGCGGACCTGCGGCGGTCCCCGGCAAGACGCTGGTCTACGTCGCGCAGACCATGACCAACCCGGGCGTCGCCGGCGTCGCCAAGGGCGTCGAGCAGGCCGCCTCGGCCATCGGCTGGAAGGTCCGGGTGATCGACGGCGAGGGAACCCCGGCCGGGGTGCAGGCCGCGCTCAGCCAGGCGGTCGCCCTCAAGCCCTCCGGCATCGTCATCGGCGGCTTCGACCCCCGGTTGACCTCCCGGCAGGTGGCCGCGGCCCGGGCGGCGGGGATCCCGGTGGTGGGCTGGCACGCGGTCAGCTCGCCGGGCCCGAGTGCGGACCCGCCGCTGTTCACGAACGTCACCACGAAGGTGGAGGACGTCGCGAGGATCAGTGCCGACTGGGTGATCGCCCGGTCCGGGGGCCAGGCTGATCAAACGGCAGCTGGCCGACTGCCCCGGCATGCGGATCCTGGCCTCCGAGAACATCCCCATCCCGGACGCGAGCCAGCGCACCCCGCAGGAGGTCTCCTCCCTGCTGTCGCGCTTCCGCGGCGCTTGGACCCACTCCGTGGCCATCAACGACCTCTACTTCGCCGATGCCGCACCGGCCCTGCGCGCCGCCGGGAAGCCGGGCGCCGGGCCGCCGTTCAACATCGGCGCGGGCGACGGCGACCCGTCCGCCTTCCAGCGCATCAACAGCAGGCAGTACCAGGCCGCCACCGTCCCCGAACCGCTCGCGCAGCAGGGCTGGCAGATCGTCGACGAGTTCAACCGTGCCTTCGCCGGGCAGCCCGCCAGCGGTTACGTCGCCCCCGTCCACGTGGTCACGGCCGACAACAGCGGCGGAGCCACGTCCTGGGACCCGCGGGGCTACCGGGAGGCGTACGAGAAGATCTGGCACGGGTAGCCCCCGCGGGGCGGCGGGGCGGGCTGCCTACCGGGGCGGCGCGGCGGACGTCCACACGGTTCCGCGCGCCTCGTACTCGAGCATGCCCTCCAGGCCGGTGGCCGCCTCGGGCCCGAGTCCGCGGCGTACGAGCCACAGGGCGAGTTCGAGGCCCGACGTGATGCCGCCCGCGGTGACGAGGTCGCCGTCGTCGACCACGCGCGCGCTCTTGAGCACGCCGCCCTGCTGTTCCAGATCGGCCCGGGCCTTGTGGTGCGTGGTGCAGGGGCGTCCCTTGGTGAGCCCGGCGGCGGACAGCAGCATGACGCCCGTGCACAGGGCGCTGATGGTGAGCCCGGGCCGGGCGGCCGCGGCCAGGGCGCGCGGCAGGGTGCCCCGACCGATCTCGGCCCACACCCCCGGATCGGTGCGGCGCGCGTAGCCGCCGCCCGGCACGACCAGCACGTCGGCCTCCGCCGGCGCCCACGGGTGCAGGCCGCGGACCTCCGTACCGTAGGCGGCACGGACCGCGGGACGGTGCGGGGCGGAGACGTAGCGGACGTCGACCGGGCGGTCCGTGAAGAAGCGGGCTGCGGAGAAGACCTCGTACGGTGCGGCGAAGTCGAGCTCCTCGACCCCGTCGAACATGACGACGTGGACGCGCAGGGGCGCGCCGGGTGTCCGGGCCCCGGAAGGGGCGGACGGGGCGGTCGCGTGTGCCGGGGCCGCTGCGGCGGGCCCGGCAGCGGCGCCGACGGCCCCGCCGACGCCGAGCACGGTCGACGCGCGCAGCACGTCCCTTCGGTTCAGGTGCATGCGGTACTCCTGCCGGTTGCGGTGCGGGTGAGGAGGATGCGGCCCGGGGCGCGCCTTGGGCCACGCAACAGACAGTCGGACGGCCGACCCGCCGGGTTCCCGCGTAGCCCGACCTGCCGGGGCGGGCCGTACCGGCACCGACGGTGACGACGCCGTCGGGCGCCGCGGGAGCGGACGGCGCACGAACTGCGGGCGCAGGGCGCCGTGTTCAGGGTCCTAGCGGAAAAGGAGGAGATGCACAAGACCCGACACGCACGCACAGCCCATAACGCTACGTGTCCGTAACGAGCGGGGCCGTACCGGGGGCGGCACGTGTTGCCTCGATGTCATTCGGTGTTCGCTCAGAGGATGCTCAGATCCGGATAACGATCGCGTCACCGCACAAGGGCCTTTAGGCCTGGTCACAGGCGAATGACCGATATGCCGGTGATGTGCGCCACGGTCACGCGCCGGATGGCGTGATACATCTTCACGACCGCCTGCCGGACACCACCCATGTCCGTGCAGGGGCGCTGACGCCGGCCGACCGCCGGCATGCAACTCCATCAGCATCCGGGGGATCGGAACCCGATCCGCAGCCGAGCGCGGCGCGGGTCGGCATGGAGCGGAAAGGCGCACCACAGCATGACCTCGACGCAGGTCGACAACCACCACGGCGACGACACCACGGGCACCACGCCCGAGGAGGGCTACGAGCGCGGGCTCGGCAGCCGCCAGGTCCAGATGATCGCCATCGGCGGCGCCATCGGCGTCGGCCTCTTCCTGGGCGCGGGCGCGAACATCGCGAAGGCCGGGCCCAGCCTCATCCTCATGTACGCCCTCGCCGGCGTCATCGTCTTCTTCATCATGCGGGCGCTCGGCGAGCTGCTCCTGTACCGGCCCGTCTCGGGCTCGTTCGCGGAGTACGCCCGCGAGTTCCTCGGTCCGTTCTTCGGGTTCGTGACCGGATGGACGTACTGGCTCATGTGGGTGGTCACCGGCATGGCCGAGCTGACCGCCGCAGCCATCTACGTGCACTTCTGGTTCCCGGACATCCCTCAGTGGGTGACGGCCCTGGTCTTCCTGGTCGTCCTGTACGTCGCGAACCTCATCTCGGTGAAGATCTTCGGCGAGATCGAGTTCTGGTTCTCGATGGTCAAGGTCACCGCCCTGATCGGCATGATCGTGATCGGCATCGGCGTCGTGACCTTCGGGTTCAGCCAGGCCGGCGACACCGCCGCCGTCTCCAACCTGTGGGCCTTCGACGGCATCTTCCCCATGGGCGTCGGCTCCAGCCTGATGACCCTGCAGGGCGTGATGTTCGCGTACCTGGCCGTCGAGCTCGTCGGTGTCACCGCGGGTGAGTCCGAGAACCCCGAGAAGACCCTGCCCAAGGCGATCAACACCCTGCCGTGGCGCATCATCGTCTTCTACGTCGGCGCCCTCAGCGTGATCCTGATGGTCGTGAAGTGGACCGAGTTCCAGCCGGGCGTCAGCCCGTTCGTGGCGGCCTTCGCCAAGATCGGCATCCCGGCGGGTGCGGCCATCGTCAACTTCGTGGTCCTCACCGCGGCCCTGTCGTCCTGCAACTCCGGCATGTACTCCACCGGGCGCATGCTGCGCGACCTGGCCGCCAACTCCGAGGCCCCCAAGGTGCTCGGCAAGCTGAGCTCCACCAAGACCCCGGCGATCGCCATCACCCTCTCCGTCGCCCTCATGGGCATCGGCGTGGTCCTCAACTACGTCGTCCCGGAGAAGGCCTTCGGCTACGTCACCTCGGTGGCGACCGCGGCCGGCATCTGGACGTGGCTGATGATCCTCGTCAGCCACATCCGCTACCGCCGCGCGGTGGACGCCGGCAAGCTGCCCGCCTCCTCCTTCCCGGCCCCCGGCGGCACCGTGTGCAGCTGGATCGCCGTGGCCTTCCTGCTGCTGGTCACCGCGATGATCGCCATCGACCCCGACAGCCGCGTCTCCCTGTACGTGGGCGCCGGCTGGGCGGTGTGCCTGGCGGTCGGCTGGGCGGTGCTGAAGTCCCGCAATCCGCAGATCGCGGCGCGGGCCGGTGCCGGCGCTGACGCGGACCCGGACCTGGAGCCCGCGGGCCGCTGACCCGCGCGCCCCTGCGTTGCCCTGTCCTGCCCTGACCGACGGGGGCGTACCGACCGCGATACGGCCGGTACGCCCCCGTCGGCGTGGCGGGCGAGGCAACCTCGGACCAGGCCCCTGCGTCCTTTTCAGCAGGACGCGTGACGCGCGCCGCCCACGAAAGCAGGACATGCCATGAGCGACAAGGCCCGCACACTCTTCGACGCGCTCGACCTCGACCACGACGGCACGCTGACGCGCGCCGAGGTCATCGAGGCCCTCCGGGCCAAGGGCCCGACCCTGGCCGCGCAGGGCGTGATCCCCTTCTGGGGCGTCGGGGACGAGGACGACTCCTCGGCCCTCTTCGACGCCGCCGACCAGAACGGCGACCGCGTCCTGACCTTCGAGGAATTCGCAGCAGTCGCAAACCGCCGCTTCGGCTGGTAGCCCCGCCAGGCCCCCGCCTCGCCCGCCGGTCCGGGCAGAACCGGTCCCGTGGCGCTCCGCCGACGCCTGAGCCGAGTGGCCGGCCATTCCAGCCCCGCTTCGACGGCAGACAACGCGCCGACGCCGGAGACGAGAGCCGGCAACACCAGCCTCGCCGGCGATTGAGGCGCGGGGCCGGGAGGAGCCCGGTGCCCGGTGGGCCCGGTGCCCCGGTGGAGGCGGGGGGTCAGGCCGTCGGGGTCATGTCGTACGTGATCCACATCGTGCGGGTGGCCACCTGGTCGTACTTCCCCCGCGCCCGGTGGTTGTCATCGGCCGTGATCCACCGCACCACGCTCCACCCCCGCTCCGCGGCGATCTCCCGCAGCCCGGCCAGCAGCAGATCGGCCGCGCCGGACCCCCGGCTCTCGGGGGCGACGAACAGGTCGTCGAGGAAACAGCCGACCGTCGCCGACAGCGGCCGCGCGAACGGCCGGTAGTGGGCCAGGCCGACGAGCCGCCCCTCGGCGTCCTCCGCAACGAGGGCGTTCACCTCGTGCTCCGGATCCCGCACCCAGGACCACACCCGCTCCGCGGCCTCCTCGGTCTGCTCGACCCGGTAGAAGTCGGCGTAGCCGCGGTAGAGCGCACGCCACTGCGGGAAGTCCTCCGCGCGGACCGCGCGGACCTGGATGTCGGACATGGGGACACACCTTCGCGGCTCGAACTGACGGTCGGGAACCGATCATGCCGGAGGCCCGCACCGGCAATGCCGCCGACGCGTCCAAGCCGGGTCCGGGAGTGCGCCGCGGTGGACAGGTCGGCCGGCCCCGGCCCGGCCGGGTCAGTCGACCGAGGCGAGCAGGGTCAGGACCGTGGCCTCCATGGCCCGCCGCGCCTCCTCGGGGCTGAGCCCGGTGGTGCGCCAGTGGTGCCATGCCCCCCAAGTGGTCACCGCATCCAGTCCGTTCAGCAGATCCGTACGGCGCGGACCCGTCAGCGTGTCCAGCTCCTGCGCCAGCACCGCCTCCAGTCGCCGGCGCGCCTCGGCGAAGGCCTCGTCCCAGGCCTGCCGGATCCGGGGCGAGGGGTGCTCGAGCCGCATCACCGCCAGCCGCGTGGGAGTCATCCACTCCAGGATCCGGGCGCGCTGCTCCACGAGCGCGGCGACCCGCACCGCCCGGGACCCGCTCGTCGGCAACGGCCTGATCTGCTCCGCCAGTTGCTCCAGCCGCCGGGTGATCGCGGTGTCGACGAGCTGGGCCATGTCGGCGAAGTGGTGGAAGACGGAGCGCCGCGAGACCCCCGCGTACGCGGCCACCTTCTCCGCCGGGAACTCGGTGACGCCCTCGTCGAGCAGGGCCAGCAGGGCGTCGGCGATCTTCTCGCGTGTCTGCCGGCCGCGCTCGGTCCGCCCGTCCACCGCGGCCCCGGCACGCCCGTCCACCGCGGCCCCGGCCCGGGACCCCTCACCCCGCTCCGGCTTCCGTTCCGGTGTGCGCTCCATCGCGGCCTCCCTTCTCCGATTGACATTGTTGCACTTCAAGTGCAAACGTAAATCTGCACTCAGAGTGCAAGTTGTTCAGGCAGCAGAGGAGAAGCCGCACGATGTTCCACGCCCTGGGGCGCAGCTGTGCCCGTAGACCCGGCCGGGTCCTCACCGCCTGGCTGGCGCTGCTGCTCGCGCTCGCCGCCGCGGTCCTGGTGTACGGCCGGGCCACGAGCGAGGCGGTGACCATCCCCGGCAGCGACAGCCAGGCGGCGCGGGACGCGGCCGGGGCCTTCCCCGGACCGGCCTCCGGCAGCCAGCCCGTGGTCCTGCACACGGCGACCGGCGGCGCCCCGCTCACCTCGGAGGCCCTGCGGACGGCGGTCGAGGCCGCCGCGGCGGACATGGCCCGCGTCGACCATGTCGTCTCCGTCACCACGCCCTACTCCCCCGCCGGGCGAGCGGCAATGAGCCCGGACGGGCATACCGCGTACCTCTCCCTCGGGCTCGACGTCACCGGCCGCGACATCACACCGGAGGTCACCCGCGCCGTGACGGCCGCCGCCGAGCCGGCGCGCAGGGCCGGGATCGAGGTGACCCCGGGCGGCGATCTCGCCGCGGCCGCGGACAAGGGGTCCACCGGGCACAGCGAGCTGATCGGCCTGGCCGCGGCGGCCGTCATCCTGTTCCTCGGTCTGCGCAGCGCCACCGCGGCGGGCCTGCCGCTCGCGGTCGGGATCGTGGGCCTGGTGATCTCGCTGTCCCTGATCGGCCTGGTCGGCCACCTCGTGGACATGCCGTCCTCGGGCGCGACCATCGCCGCCATGATCGGCCTCGGCGTGGGCATCGACTACACGCTGTTCTGCCTGACCCGCTTCCGTACGCTCCTGGCGGCAGGCACACCGGTGGAGGAGGCCGCCGCGCGCACCACGGCCACCGCCGGCAAGGCCGCGGCGTTCGCGGGCTGCGCCGTGGCCGCCGCCCTCGCAGGGCTGGCGCTCGGTGGGCTGCCTCTGCTGTACGCGCTCGCGCTCGCGCCGGGGATCGCCGTGCTCGTGGCCGTCCTGGCCGCCCTCACCCTGCTGCCGGCCCTGCTCTCCCTGCTCGGGCGGCGACTGGCCCCGCGCAGGCCGGCCACCGGCTCGGACGACGACTCGGACCGCGGCCGCTCGGACCACGACACCGCCACCGGGGCGCGCTGGCACCGGCTGGCCGTGCACGTCGCCGACCGGCCCTGGCGCTACCTGCTCTGCGGTCTGGCGCTGATGGCCGTACTGGCCCTGCCCGCCGCCTCGTTGACCTTCGGTCAGCTCGACGCCGGGGACAAGGCCCGCGGTACGGACAGCCGTCTCGCCCACGACCGGCTGGCGGACGCCTTCGGACCCGGCGCCAACGGCCCGCTCCAGGTCACCGCCTCCCTGCCCACCCCCGCACCGGGGCCGGCCGACAGCCGCGTCGAGGCGGTCACCACCGCCCTCGGGCGGACTCCGGGCGTGGCCGCGGTCAGCCCGCCGCAGCTCGCCGGGGACGCCCGTACCGTCCGCTGGCAGGTCACCCCCACCACCGGCCCCGGCGACCCGGACACCGCCGAACTCGTCGACCGCCTCAGGGAGTCCACCCTGCCCGGAGCCACCGCCGGCACGGGCGCGGTCACCCACGTGGGCGGAGCCGCCGCCGCCCAGGCCGACCTCAACGACCGGCTCGCCGGACGGATGCCCGCCGTCATCGCCACCGTCGTCGCCGTCGCCGCGCTGCTGCTCCTGCTCGCGTTCCGCTCGCCCGTCGTCGCGGCCAAGGCCGCCGTCATGAACCTCCTCTCGGTCGGCGCCGCGTACGGGGTGCTCACCGCCGTGTTCCAGTGGGGCTGGGGCGCCGGACCGCTCGGCCTCGACGGGCCCGTGCCGATCCCCGGATACGTCCCGCTGCTGATGTTCGCCGTGCTGTTCGGGCTGTCCATGGACTACGAGGTCTTCCTGCTGGCCTCCGTGCGCGAGGCCTACCTGCGGCACGGGGACAACCGGCGCGCGGTGGTCACGGGCCTGGCCGGCACCGGTCGGATCATCACCTCCGCAGCCCTGATCATGGTCTGTGTGTTCCTGAGCTACCTGTTGTCCGACGATCCCGTGGTCAAGATGTTCGGCATCGGCCTGGCGACCGCCGTGGCCCTGGACGCCACCGTCGTACGCGGGCTGCTGGTGCCGACGAGCATGGTGCTGCTCGGCTCCCGGAACTGGTGGCTGCCCGCCTGGCTCGACCGGCTGCTGCCCCACATGGACATCGAGGGCGAGGCCGTGCCGGCGGCCGCCCCGGGCCCTGCCACCGGCACGGCCCCTGCCACCTCGACCCCCACCGAGTCCGTCTCCGCCCCCTGAGGAACCGCATGCCCGCCGCTTCGCGCCGCCCGCGCCGCCGCGCCCGTACCGTCATCGCCGTCGCCGCGCTGCTCGCGACCGCCCTCCCCGCGGCCGATGCCCTCGCCCGCCACCAAGGCGAGAGCCGGCTCGCCGACCGGATCGCCTCCCGCCACCCCGACCTGCGATCGGCGCCGCAGGTCCGCATCGACGGGTACCCCTTCCTCCTCGACGCCGCACGCGGCTCCCACCCCGAGGTCCGGGTCTCCGCCGACGCCGTCACCGCGGACGGGCATCCCGTCCGGGCGGACGTGGACCTGCGGGAGGTCTGCGAACGCCCCGGCGGGTACTCCGCGTCGGAGGTCGACGCCCGCTTCACCGTCCCCTTCGACTCGCTCGGCGCGCGGACCGACCGCGCCCTGCACGTGTCCGACGCGGGAGACGGCCGGCTGCGCATCGAACGCCGTGCCTTCGGCATACCGGTCGTCATCACGGCCCGACCGCACCTGGAGAACAACACCGTCACGCTCCAGGCGTCCGCCGCCACCCTGGCCGGCCACCCCGTCGACCCCGCCACTCCGGTCATCGCCCAGGCCCTCGCCGAGCGGCGCTGGGAGCTGCCCGCCCTCCCGCTGGGGCTGCGCGCCTCGGAGGTCACGGTGGGACCTGACGGCGTGACGGCCCACGCCCGCGGCGAACGGGTCGCCCTGGGCTGAGCGGCCACTGCTGCGGGCGGCGGGCGGCGGGCGGCGGTATTCGGCTCCGGAAGGAGCTGTCGGGGAACACTTTCGGCCCATCTCGCGGAGGGGTCGGCCGTCCCCCGTATCAGCGCGGTTAGGATCCGGGCATGATCACGGCCCGGTCGTCCTTGCGCGCGCCGCGGATTCGGGGATTCCGGAATCCGGTCGCCGCGTTCTGGCTGGCCTTGCTGTTCTTCGGTTTCCTGTACGCACACGGTGCCGGTGCGGGCGTCGCCGCCGGTACGGCGCACCACTTCTCCGCCGCGCCGGCGGTGGAGGTTTCGGCCGCCGCGTTCCCGGGCGGGACGAGCGCCGCCGTGGCCGTGTCCACTCCCGGGGAGGACGGTTCCCCGCATCCCGTGGAGCACTGCGTACCGGGGCGGCCGGATCTCGACGCGGTGACCGCCGACTGCCCGCGTGCCGACGGCCACCGCGGCGTCGAGTGCCCTCCCGTCGGCGGGGTGCCCGCGCCGCGTGGTGCGCCGCAGACGTACGGCGTGGCGGTCTGCCCCACTCCCGGGGTGCTGCGCATCTAGGCGGCACACGGGCCGACTCGGCCCGTTCGGTTCACCCTTCCCCGGGGTGTACGCCGGGCCGTGATCCGGCGGCCACCGCTGTCCGAGCCGAAGCGGCTCCACGGAGGAACCGTGCCGTTCCACCCACCTCACCGGCCGCGCCGCCACCGCGTTGCGCAGGGACGGGCCCGGCGGTTCGTCCTGGCCGCCCTGACCCTGCTCGCCTTCACCGCGGCCCTGATCGGCTGCCTGCACCACACCGAGGCCGCTCCCCCGTCACCGGCAGCGTCATCGGCGGCGGTGCACAGCGCCGCCGCGCACGACCACCGTCCCCACCCTCACCACCCCTTGTTCACGGGGGATTCCCGGGGCGCTCCCGAGCACGACGAATCCTGCATTCCCGATTACCCCTCCCGGACGGTCCAGGAATCCTCCGCGCCGCGCCCCGCCTCCGTACCCGTTCTCTTCGCGGCGGTCCTCGGCCTGTTCGGTGCGCTCCTGCCCGTACGCGGACAACGGCGCGGTTCTCCTTTTCCGGTGAGGGCCCGCGAGGGCCGGACCACTCAGGCCACCGTCTGCTGCTGGCGCATTTAGGACTCGTTCGAGCGGCCGCCCGTCCGGCAGCCGCCGCCTGTACCCGCCCCGCGGAGCCTGCCCTGCTCCTCCGCGCGGCCGGCGCACAGGCGCGATGTGCACGGAAACAGCCATCCACGAATGAGAGTCGAGGAAATGTCCTCTCCGTCCACGCAGACCACCCAGCCCCTGCGCACGGCCCTCTCCGGGCTCGTGGGCAACACCCCCCTCCTGCGCGTCTCCGAGCCGTTCGCCCCCGAAGGCCACGGCTTCTGGGCCAAGTTGGAGGGCTTCAACCCCGGCGGCATCAAGGACCGCCCCGGCCTGCACATGGTCGAACGGGCCCGCGCCCGCGGCGAGCTGAAGCCCGGCGCCCGGGTCATCGAGTCCACCAGCGGCACGCTGGGCCTGGGCCTCGCCCTGGCCGGCATGGTGTACGGGCACCCCGTCACCCTGGTGACCGACCCGGGGCTGGAGGCGTCCATGACCAAACTGCTGACCGCCTACGGGGCCCAGGTCAACGTGGTCTCCGAGCCGCACCCCACCGGCGGCTGGCAGGAGGCGCGCCGCGAACGGGTGCGGCAGCTGATGGCCCGGCACCCCGGATCCTGGTGCCCCGACCAGTACAACAACCCGGACAACACCAGCGCCTACACCCCGCTCGCCCTGGAACTCGCGGCCGAGCTCGGGCACATCGACGTCCTCGTGTGCAGCGTCGGCACCGGCGGGCACTCGGCCGGCGTCTCGCGGGTCCTGCGGCAGCTGTACCCGCAGCTGGAGCTCGTAGGGGTCGACACCGTCGGCTCGACGATCTTCGGCCAGCCGGCCCGCCCGCGGCTCATGCGCGGCCTGGGGTCGAGCATCTACCCGCGCAACGTCGCGTACGGACACTTCACCGAGGTGCACTGGGTGGCTCCGTCGGAGGCGGTGTGGGCCTGCCGGCAGCTCGCGTCGTCCCACTACGCCACCGGCGGGTGGAGCGTGGGCGCGGTGGCGCTGGTGGCGGGCTGGCTGGCCCGTACGCGGCCGGCGGACACCCGGATCGCTGCGATCTTCCCCGACGGGCCCCAGCGGTACCTCGGGACGGTGTACGACGACGACTACTGCGCCGCCCACGGACTCCTTGACGGGCCCGCGGCCGCCGAGCCGGAGGTCGTGGGCCGGCCCGACGAGAAGGAGGTCACGCGCTGGACGCGGTGCACGGCCGTCGTCGACCCGCTCGCGCTCGGGGACGCCGCGACCGGGGAGGACGCGGACCGGTGAAGGCCACATTCGTACAGGTCCGCTCCTACGAGAAGAGCGTCCGGCTGCTGATGGTGAACCAGTTCACCATCAACCTCGGCTTCTACATGCTGATGCCCTACCTCGCCGCGCACCTCTCCGGATCGCTGGGCCTGGCCGGCTGGACCGTCGGACTCGTCCTCGGCGTACGCAACTTCAGCCAGCAGGGCATGTTCCTGGTCGGCGGCACCCTGGCCGACCGGCTCGGTTACAAGCCGCTGATCGTGGCGGGCTGCCTGCTGCGGACGGCCGGCTTCGCCACCCTGGGCCTGGTCGACTCGCTGCCGGCGCTGCTGGCCGCGTCCGCCGCGACGGGCCTGGCGGGGGCGCTGTTCAACCCGGCCGTGCGCGCCTACCTGGCCGTGGACGCGGGAGAGCGGCGGGTGGAGGCGTTCGCCCTGTTCAACGTCTTCTACCAGGCGGGCATCCTGCTCGGCCCGCTGGCCGGCATGCTGCTCACCGGCGTCGACTTCCGCCTCACCTGCCTCGTCGCGGCCGGGATCTTCGCGCTGCTGAGCGCCGTACAGATCCGCAGCCTGCCGGCCCGCCGCGCGGACGAGGCCGAACCGGCGCGGGACGGGGCGCGGGAGAAGGTGCTCGCCCAGTGGCGCGGCATCTTCGCCAACCGGCCGTTCCTGCTGTTCTCCACCGCGATGATCGGCTCGTACGTCCTGTCCTTCCAGGTCTACCTGGCGCTCCCGCTGGAGGTGCGGCGCCTCGGCGGCGGGGGAACCCTCACCACGGCGGCGACGGCCGGGCTGTTCGCCGCCTCGGGGCTGGGGACGATCCTGTTCCAGACCCGGGTGACCGCCTGGTGCAAGGCCCGGACGACCCCCGGCCGGGCCCTGACGCTGGGGCTGCTGACCATGGGCGCGGCCTTCGTACCGCTGCTGCTGACGGCGGTGGTGCCGCTGCCGGACGGCGGGGCGTGGCGGTGGCCGGCGACCGTGGTGCCGCCGACGCTGGCGGCGGTGCTGCTCGCCCTCGGCACGATGATCGCCTACCCCTTCGAGATGGACACCATCGTCCGGCTGTCCGGCGACCGGCTCGTGGCCACGCACTACGGGCTGTACAACACCATCTGCGGGATCGGGATCACGCTCGGCAACCTGCTCACGGGCGCGGCCCTGGACACGGCCCGGGCGGCGGGCATGCCGGCGTTGCCGTGGCTGTGCCTGCTGGTCCTGGGGCTGCTGTGCGCCGGCGCGCTCCTCTGGCTCCACCGCACGGGCCGCCTCGCCCGGCCCGCTGCCGTGGTGCGCCCTGCGGCCGCGGCCGCCTGACGGGCCGGACCGGCGTGACGAGGGGGCGGGTGCCCGCGCGGCGCCCGCCCCCTCGTGCTGCGACGTCGGCTACTCGTAGCGGTGGAGGAGCGATTCGCGCTCTTCCTGCCGGATCCGCTCCAGCGTCAGGTCGGGCATGCCGAGGTGGGAGAGGGTGATCTCGGCCGAGCTGGGAACCGCGTCCTCGGCGAGCCACTCCTCGGGCTTCCAGGCGCCGCTGCGCAGGAAGGCCTTCGGGCAGTGCTGGTACGCCTCCTCCACCTCGACGACGATCGCGCTGCGCGGGGGCTTGCCGACCGGGGTGAGCTGCTCCAGCAGCCGCGGGTCGGCGCAGACGCAGGCCCTGCCGTTCACCCGGAGGGTGGCGCCGCGGCCGGGGACGAGGAAGATCAGGCCGGCGCGGCCGGTCTCCACGATGTTGTGCGCGCTGTCGAGCCGCCGGTTGCCGGTGGCGTCGGGGACGGCGAGGGTGAACTCGTCGAGGACCGCCACGAATCCGGCGGGCCCGCCGCGCGGGGTCACGTCCAAGCGGCCGTCGGCGCCGGCGGTGGCGATGAAGACGAGCGAGGAGCTCTGGATGAACGCCCGGGCCACGTCGTGGATCCGGTCCACCTCCTTGTGGCGGACCATTTCGCTGGGCTGCTCGTACAGGGCCCGCAGTTGGGCGGCGTCCTGCAGGGCGGTGGAGTTCAGGGCGTCGAATATGCGGCCGGCGGGCCGGGGCTGGGTGCTCACGTCGCGCCACTATAGGAAGCCGGTGGAGCGGACGGGAACGGGGCGCCCGGTCCGGGCTGTTGCCCGGGCCGAACGCCCCGTACGCGGTGGACGCGCTGCGCGCTGTGCGCGCTGTGCGGCCTTGCGGGATCAGACCCGCGGAGCCGGGTAGGTCGGGTACTCGACGCCCGAGACGTGCTGGACGACGCGGATGACCTGGCAGGAGTAGCCGAACTCGTTGTCGTACCAGAGGTAGAGGATCGCGTTGTCGCCGTCGACCTTGGTGGCGCCGGCGTCGACGATCGAGGCGTGGCGCGAGCCGACGAAGTCCATGGAGACGGCGTCGGGCGCGGTGGTGAAGTCGATCTGGCGCTTCAGCGGCGAGTTCAGCGAGACGTCGCGGAGGTAGTCGAGGACCTCGTCGCGGGTGGTCTCACGGCCCAGGCGCAGGCTGAGGATGGCGATCGAGACGTCCGGGACGGGGACGCGGATCGAGCTGCCGGTGATGGGCGCCTTGAGGTCCGGGAGCGCCTTGGCGACGGCGGAGGCGGCACCGGTCTCGGTGATGACCATGTTGAGCGGCGCGGAGCGGCCGCGGCGGTCGGCCTTGTGGTAGTTGTCCAGCAGGTTCTGGTCGTTGGTGAACGAGTGGACGGTCTCCACGTGACCGCGCAGGACGCCGAACTCGTCGTCCATCGCCTTCAGCGGCGGGACGATCGCGTTGGTGGTGCAGGAGGCGCAGGACAGGATCTGCTCGTCCGGCTTGATGGTGTCGTGGTTGACGCCGTGGACGATGTTCGGGACATCGCCCTTGCCCGGAGCGGTCAGGACGACCTTGTCGATACCGGGGCGCAGGTGCTTGGAGAGGCCCTCGCGGTCGCGCCACTTGCCGGTGTTGTCGATGAGGATGGCGTCGTTGATGCCGTGCGCCGTGTAGTCGACCTCGGAGGGGTCGTTGGCGTAGATCACCTTGATCGCGTTGCCGTTGGCGACGATGGTGCTGGTCGCCTCGTCCACGGTGATGGTGCCGTTGAACTGCCCGTGGATCGAGTCGCGGCGCAGCAGCGAGGCGCGCTTGACGAGGTCCTGGTCGCCGCCACCGCGGACGACGATGGCGCGCAGGCGCAGCCCGTTGCCGGAACCGGCCTTCTCGATCAGCAGGCGGGCGACGAGGCGGCCGATGCGGCCGAAGCCGTAGAGGACCACGTCGCGGCCGGCGCCGCGCTCGATCTTGTTGGCACCCGTGGCACCGGCGACGGCCTCGGCGGTGAACTCCTCCACCGACAGACCGCGGTCGTCGGTCTTGTAGGTGGCGGCGAGCATGCCGATGTCGATCTGGGAGGGGCCGAGGTCCAGGGCGGTCAGCGCCTGCAGGAACGGCATCGTCTCGGTGACCGACAGCTCCTCGCCGTCGATCTGCCGGGCGAACCGGTGGGTCTTCAGGATGCTGACCACCGACTTGTTCACCAGGGAGCGGCTGTGCAGCAGGATCGTGACATCCCGCTCGCGCTGCAGCTTCCCGATGATCGGGATCATCGACTCCGCGATCTCCTCGCGGTTCTTCCAGTTAGTGAACGAGTCCTCGTTGACAGTCACAGGCGTATCTTTCGAGCTAGGCGGCGCTCATATGCTAACCCCCTCGTACTTTGACCCCTCAAGGGGCACCCCGACATGACTCCGTCCCCACAGGCCACCCTCGCCCCAAACCAGACAAATCACCCACCAGTCGGCCCGTAAACCGCTGTTTCCTCCCCACCCCTCCCGATTCGCTGCCCGCGTACACGGGATCGGGCGGCAGCCCGCGGGACGGTGTGGTCCATCTCACCGAAAGACCACCAGGGAAGCCGTGCGACAGGCACGAAGCCGGGGGACGGAGGAGAATGGACCGACGGAGGGTCATGTCTTGCGCCGCCCGATGGGCCATCCGTTCGTTGACCGCGGTACTGCTGGGCACCGCGGTCGCCTGGGGCAGTGTGGCCGTGGCCCCGCCGGCCAGGGCCGACTCCTCCATCGAGCTCACGCCCACGCAGGGTCCGCGTGGCACGTCGGTGCACGTGCACGGCTATGGCTTCCAGGACTGCCTGACCTCCCGGCAGAGCGCCACGGGCGGCGGGCGCCGGTACCCGGCACAGATCGACGTCACTTTCGCCGATGGCAGCCCCGTCCCGGCCCAGGCCGACCCCGACTCCGGCGAGTTCGAGACCGACGTCGGGGTTCCGCCCGACGCCTCACCCGACACGTACGAGGTGAAGGCCGTGTGCACGGCCAAGGGCTCGGGAATCCGGGCGACCGCGCAGTTCACCGTGACCCCTCCTCCCGAACCCGCCCTGGCGCTCGAACCGGACAGCGCGCCCGGGAACTCGACGGTCCGGGCGACCGGTTCGGGATTCGACTCCTGCACCAGCGGTACGGCGGCGCTGTCATGGGACGGCAGCCCCGGGCTGGAGGTGGATCCGGACCCGGCCGGCATCGAGCAGGGCGGGTTCACCGCCCAGTTCAACGTTCCGGCGGAGACCGCCGCCGGCGACTACACGGTGACGGCGCAATGCGTCGATGACGACACCATCCACGCCGAGGCATCGTTCACGGTCGAAGCCGGCCAGGGGCCCTCGCCCCCCTCCACGCCCCATGTGGCGCTCGACCCCGCCGAGGGGCCGGCGGGTACCTCGACGGTCCGGGTGTCCGGTTCCGGGTTCGACTGCCGGGAGGTGGACGTGTTGTGGGACGGCGGGTCGATGCAAGACGTCAGCGTCGACGACGACGGCACGTTCGCCACCGAGTTCGCCGTTTCGGCGGACGAGGCGGAGGAGCAGCACACCGTACGGGCCCAGTGCGCGGACGACGCGGGCGTGGGCGACGACGAAGTGTTCACCGTGACGGCGCCCGGTCCCGCCCCGGTCCCGCGGCCGACCCCGAACCCGACCTCCCCCTCCCCGCTCCCGCCGCCCCCGGACGGCATGGTGCCGATCGGGCTGGTCGTGGGGGCGAGCCTCCTCGGGGTGGGCCTGCTGGCCGCCGCCGGGGTCGCGTTCCTGGGCCGCCGCGCCCGCGGCCCCCGCTGGGTGCGCGGGCACGTCAGCGCCCGGCTGCGGCCCCTGTCGGCCGCGACCGCCGCGGTCGACACCCGCGAGGACCCCGGCTCGGTGACCCGCACGGTACGGCTGGAGCCGCATGCGGATCCCGGTGAGCGGACCGTGACCGAGGAGGACGGACCATGACCACACCTGCCCCTGCCCCTGCCCCTGCCCCTGCCCTCGAACCACTCACGGTCCGGGCCTTCCTGCTCGGGCCGGAGCTCGACCGCTCCGCCGCGTCGCTCGCCGACAGGCTGCACGAGCACGACGCCGCCACCGGCGTCCTGCCCCGCGGGCGGGGCCTCACCGACGCGGCGGACCGGGCCGTGGAGGCCGAGCTGGCCAACGTCGTCGACGGCTTCCTCGACCTCGACCTCGTCTCCCTGCTCGCTCACGGCTGGTCCAAGCACTCCGCGCTCCGCGACGCCGCCCACCGGACCCGCCGGCTCCCGGGCAGCGAGGAGGTGGTCGCGCTGGCCACCCACACCATCACCTCGACCCACCACCCCCACGTGGACCTCCTGGTGGACGGGGCCCCGGCCGCGACCGTGGAGGTGGGGCTCACCGTCGTCTTCCACGTCCGCGCCCTGGTGGCGGTCGTCCGGGACGCCCTGCTGACCGGTGTGCGTGCCGGGGCCTGCGAGATGGAGGCGAAGCTCCTCGTCCGCGGGATCACCGTCGTTACCCGGGAGGGCCGGCTGGACCTGCCGGCGACGATGCGCCTGCGCGCCCCCATCCCCCTGCTGCCGCCCCCGGACGCCCCGCCCCCTCCGGCGCACCCGCCCGCCCCGGCGCCTCCGCACGCCCCGCCCGTCACTTGGGGGCGGGATAGACCCTCGACTGCTTGACGCTGCCGAAGGCGAAGCTCGACTCGATCGAGGCGATGCCGGGGATGGCGTGGATGCGGTGGCGGACCAGGGCCTCGTACGCCTCGAGGCTTTCGATGACGACCCGCAGCAGGTAGTCGCTGCTGCCGGCCATCAGGTAGCAGTCCTGGATGTGCTCGATGACGGCGACGTGCTCCTCGAAGACCCGGACCGCCTCCGCCGTGTGGCGTTCCAGCCGTATCCGGACGAACACGGTGATCGGCAGACCGTAGGCGACCTGGTCGACCATGGCCGTGTAGCCGCGGATGAGGCCGGCCTCCTCCAGCCGCCGCACCCGGCGCAGGCAGGGCGAAGGCGAGAGCCGGACCCGGTCGGCGAGCTCCTGGTTGGACAGCCGCCCGTCGGCCTGCAACTCGCGGATGATCTGCAGATCGACTGCGTCCATGGCGCTCCTCCTCGGTATCCCGGGCCATCCGTGGCAGATTCTGCCCCCAACGTATGCCTGAGGGGCAGAACTGGCAATCGGCTGCCCCGGGAAAAGCTCTAGCGTTGCCCCGTGGCCGGATCCGGCCCCTTTTGAGGCTGGAGGAACCACCGTGGCCGCCACGAAGACCGCGCCCGCGCAGGCACCCCTACGCGCCCGCCCCGCGGGCCGCAGCGGGCTCTCCCCGCAGGCGCAGGGCCTGCTCGCGCTGGCGGTGACCGTGCTGATCTGGGCCGCCTTCGCGCTCAGCGCCCGCGCCCTGAGCGCCTCCTCCCTGCGGCCCGCCGATGCGGCGCTGCTGCGCTTCGGCGTCCCGCTCGTCGTCCTGGCGCCGGCGCTCTGGCGGCGCCGCCGGGCCCTCGCCGCCGTACGGCCCGCCGCGGCGCTCAAGATCGCCTGCGGGGCGGGGGTGCCCTTCTTCCTGGCCGCGATGTACGGCGGCTCCCTGACCTCGGCGGCGTTCGTGGGCTCGATCGTCCCCGGGATGGTCCCGCTGTTCGTCGCCGCGCTCGTCGTCGCCGGCGGCCGCGGCGCACCTCGCGGCACCCAGGCGGCCGGGCTCGCCCTGATCGCGGCCGGCGTCGTCGCCCTCGTCTGGCGCTACATGTTCCCGCTCGACGCCTCGGTGCTCGCCGGGGCCGGGATCCTGCTCGTCGCGAGCGGGCTGTGGGCCCTGTACACGGTCGGGCTGAAGGAGATCGAGCTCGATCCCGTCGGGTCGATAGGACTGCTGTGCCTGCCCTCGTTCGCGGTGATGGCGCTCCTGGTCCTGACCGGGATGCTGCCCAGCGGCCTGGCGTCCGCCGCCGGCTCCGACATCCTGCTGTTCCTGGTCGTGCAGGGGCTGGGGGTCGGGCTGTGCGCGGGCCTGCTGTACGCCTTCGCCATCCGCCGGCTCGGCGCGGAGCGCAGCTCCGCCTACGGAAGCCTCAGCCCGGTCCTGGTCGTCCTGCTGGCCGTGCCGCTGCTCGGCGAGTCCCCGACGGCCGCCGTGCTCGTCGGGGTGCCGCTGATCACCGCGGGGGTCTTCCTGGCCAACCGGCGCCCCCGACCCGCAGTCGGCGCCCCCTCCTGACCGCCCGCCCCGCTTCCGCGTTCCCACCGCCCCCTCCCGATCCCCAGCCCGAGGTTCCCGAAAGATGCTTGAGCTCCTCCTCCCGCCGCCCGTCGACCCGCTGTGGGACCTGACCGAGGCGTACGGCGCCGACGCCCGGCCCGAGCGCCTGAACCTGGTCCTCGGCGTCTACCGCGACCAGTCGGGCGGCACCCCGGTCATGGCGGCGGTGCGCGAGGCCGAGCTGCGCCTGGCGGAGCGCTCGGCGTCCAAGGAGTACCGCGGGCTCTCCGGCAACACGGCCTTCAACCGGGCGATGCTGTCGATGGTCCTCGGCACCGGCGGCGCGGCCGAGCGGGCCGTCGCCGTGCAGACGGTCGCGGGCAGCGGGGCGCTGCGGCTGCTGGCCGATCTGATCTGCCGGACCCGCCCGGGCACGACGGTGTGGATCAGCGACCCGGCATACGTCAACCACCGGCCGATCCTCGAGGCCGCGGGGCTGACGGTGCGCACGTACGGCTGGCTCGACGCCGAGGGCCGCGCCGACGAGGCGGGGCTGCTGCGCGACCTGGCGCAGGCGCGCCGCGACGACGTGGTGCTGCTGCAGGGCTGCTGCCACAACCCGACCGGGGTCGACCCGTCGGCGCAGACCTGGGAGGCGCTGGCCGGGCTCGCCGCGTCGGCGGGCTGGGTGCCGTTCGTGGACCTGGCGTACCACGGGCTGGGCGACGGCCTGGAGGCCGACCTGGCGGCCACCCGGATGCTGGCGGAGCGGGTGCCCGAGATGCTGATCGCGATCAGCTGCTCGAAGAACTTCGGGCTCTACAGCGACCGCACCGGCTGCGCCGTGGTGCTCGGTTCCTCGCGCCGCTCGCTGCAGCACGTGGAGACGGCCCTGCAGAACGCGGCGCGGACGCTGTACTCCATGCCGCCCGAGCACGGCGCCGCGGTGGTGGCGACGGTCCTGGAGGACGACGGGCTGCGGGCGCTGTGGCGCACCGAGCTGGACGCCATGCGCACCCGGATCGAGGCGAACCGCAGCGGCCTGGCGCGGCAGCTGGCCGCGCTGGGCCGGCCGGCCGAGGCCGAGTCCCTGGCCCGGCAGAAGGGGATGTTCTCGATGCTGCCGCTCTCGCCGCGCCAGATGCTGCGGCTGCGCAGCGGGTTCGCGATATACGGCACGACCGCGGGCCGGATCAACATCGCGGGCCTCCCGGCGGAGCGGATCGCGTGCCTCGCGCAGGGGATCTCGGCGGTCCTCGCCGAGGACGCCGGCCGGCCGGAGTCACACGGCGCGCAGCCGGCGCCCGCTCACCACCAGTAGGCGGGGTAGCGGGGCGCCTTGGGCCGCATGCGCGAGGCCGCGTACCCGGTGAGGACGAGCAGGACGGTCGCGCCGAGGAGCAGCGGTACGAAGCGTCCGGGCGCGGGGGTCTGCAGGACGACGATGACGGCGCTGGCGCAGCCCGGCGAGTGCGGGGTGCGCGCGGCGGTGTTCGCGGCCAGGGTGAGCCCGGCGGCGACGGCCGCGGCCCAGGGGGTGCTGCCGGCGGCGGCGAGCACGGCGTAGCCGACGACGGCGCCCATCAGGTGTCCGACGATCACGCTGCGGGGCTGGGCGAGCGGCAGGGTGGGGGCGCTGTGCACGAGGGCGGCGCTGGCGGCGAGGGACGGTATGAGGACCGGCTCGTGGATCACGGCGCCGATCCCCACCAGCGCGAGCAGGACCACGGTGGCCGCGCTGATGCTGTGGGCCGCGGCGGCCGGAGTGGGACGCGCGGGCGCGCTCGGCGTCGCGGCGGCCGGGGTGGGGCGCGCGGGCGCGCTCGGCGTCGCGGCGGCCGGCGTGGGGCGCGCGGGCGCGCTCGGCGTCGCGGCGGCCGGCGTGGGGCGCGCGGGCGCGCGCAGCGGGGAGGGCGTGCTCATGGTGGTGCGTTCGTTCCTGGCAGGCGGAGGGCGGGGCAGGGGTCGGTCGGCAGCGGCGGCGGGGCCGGCGCTGCGCGGCAGCGCGGCCCGTGATCGGCGGTCTGTGATCGACAACGGCCTTGATCCCGCGGGCCGGCCCGTGCCGCGATGGGGTGCAAACCGGCACAGTCCGCCCCCGACCCTACCGTCCCGGCATCCGGGAGCCGGCACCGGGGGTGGCGCGGGTGGCGCAGGTCACCGCGGGGCGGGGCGGCCGCCGACGAACCTGATTCTTCATCAGGTCAGTTGTCCCGGACTCTTGACTCTCCCCGCGCCAGTCGCGATTCTCGTCGCACATTCGCGGGACATGACAATTCGCCGACTGTTCGGACGGACGGCCGGCTGCGTCCTCGACCGCGCCATCCGACTCCCGATGACGTGAGTGTGACCCATGACCCGACGCCCGCCCAGCCGGCGCAGACCCCTCTCGATCCTTGCGTTACTGCTCACCACCGTGATGGCCATGGCCCTCGGCCCCGCGTCCGGCGCCTCGGCAGGCGCCGCGGCCGCTGCCGCCGCCGACGGCACCGCCGGCGCCGAGTCCGGCTGGTGGGTCCCCACCGCCCGGCCCGCGCCCGACTCCCAGATCAACGTCACGGGCGAGCCCTTCAAGGGCACCGACGCGAACGGCAAGGTGCGCGGCTTCGTCGACGACCACGTGCACCTGATGTCCAACGAGGGCTTCGGCGGCCGCCTGATCTGCGGCAAGCCGTTCTCCCAGGACGGCATCGCCGACGCCCTGAAGGACTGTCCCGAGCACTACCCCGACGGCTCCCTCGCCGTCTTCGACTTCATCACCAAGGGCGGCGACGGCAAGCACGACCCCGCCGGCTGGCCCACCTTCAAGGACTGGCCCGCCCATGACTCGCTGACCCACACGCAGACGTACTACGCCTGGGTCGAGCGGGCCTGGCGCGGCGGCCAGCGCGTGCTCGTCAACGACCTCGTCACCAACGGGGTCATCTGCTCGGTCTACTTCTTCAAGGACCGAAGCTGCGACGAGATGACCGCCATCCGCCTGGAGGCGCGCAAGACCTACGAGATGCAGGACTACATCGACAAGATGTACGGCGGCCCGGGCAAGGGCTGGTTCCGCATCGTCACCGACTCCGCGCAGGCCCGCGAGGTCATCAAGCAGGGCAAGCTCGCCGTCGTCCTCGGTGTCGAGACCTCCGAGCCCTTCGGCTGCAAGCAGATCCTCGACGTCGCGCAGTGCAGCAAGGCGGACATCGACCGCGGCCTGGACGAGCTGTACGGGCTGGGTGTGCGCAGCATGTTCCTGTGCCACAAGTTCGACAACGCCCTGTGCGGCGTGCGCTTCGACTCCGGCGCGCTCGGGGTGGCCATCAACGTGGGCCAGTTCCTGTCCACGGGCACCTTCTGGAAGACCGAGCAGTGCGCCGGCCCGCAGCACGACAACCCCATCGGCCTGAACGCCGCCGCCGCGCCGGGGGCCGTGAAGATGCTGCCCGAGGGCGTCTCGCTGCCGGGGTACGCCGGCGACGCGCAGTGCAACTCCCGCGGTCTGACCGACCTCGGCGAGTACGCCCTGCGCGGGATGATGAAGCGCAAGATGATGCTCGAGCTCGACCACATGAGCGTGAAGGCCGCGAGCCGGTCCCTCGACATCATGGAGTCCGAGAGCTACCCGGGCGTCATCTCCTCGCACAGCTGGATGGACATGGACTGGACCGAGCGGCTGTACAAGCTCGGCGGGTTCATCGGCCAGTACATGAACGGCTCCGAGGGCTTCACCGCCGAGGCCCGCCGCACCAAGGCGCTGCGCGACAAGTACCACGTCGGGTACGGCGTCGGCACCGACATGAACGGCGTCGGCGGCTGGCCGGCCCCGCGCGGCGCGAACACGCCGAACCCCGTCAAGTATCCATTCCGCAGCGCGGACGGGGGCTCGGTCCTCGACCGGCAGGTCACCGGCCAGCGCACCTGGGACTACAACACGGACGGCGGCGCGCAGTACGGCCTGGTGCCGGACTGGATCGAGGACATCCGGGTCACCGGCGGCCAGGACGTGGTCGACGACCTGATGAAGGGAGCCGAGTCCTACCTGGGCACCTGGGGCGCCTCCGAGAAGCACAAGGCGGGGGTCAACCTGGCCGCCGGCGCCCCCACCGCCGCCTCCACCACGGAGTGGTGGAACCCGTTCGTCAGCTACGCGCCCGGCCGGGCCGTGGACGGCGACCGGGGCACCCGCTGGGCCAGCGAGTGGAGCGACGACCAGTGGCTCCGGCTGGACCTGGGCTCCCCCTCCCTCGTCAAGCGCGTCACGCTCGACTGGGAGCGCGCCTACGGCAGGGCCTACCGCATCGAGGTCTCCACCGACGACGCGAACTGGCAGACGGTGTGGTCCACGACCGCCGGTGACGGCGGCCTGGACACCGTGCAGTTCGCCGGCGTGCCGGCCCGCTACGTCCGCATCCACGGCACGGGGCGCGGCACGCAGTGGGGCTACTCCCTGTACGAGGTCGGCGTCTACAGCAGCTGACCGCCGCGCACGGAGGAAGTACCGCACACCACAGGCCGGGGCCGGCCGGATCGGCACTCCCGATCCGGCCGGCCCCGGCGTACGAGCGAGAGGGAACCCCCATGCCACGGATGCCGTTGGCCGAGCGGCGCCGCCAGCTGACCGAGGCGGCGATCCGCGCGCTGGCCCGCGACGGCGTCTCCCGGACCACGACCCGCTCGATCGCCGCCGAGGCGGGCGTGTCGCTGAGCGTCTTCCACTACTGCTTCGACTCCAAGCAGGCGCTGCTGGAGTCGGTCATCGAGACGATCACCGAGCACTACCTGCGGGTGGTCAGGGAGGCGATCCTGCCGCGGACCAGCCTGCGCGAGACGGTTCGGGCGGGCTTCCAGGCGTACTGGGACCACGTCCGCGCCCACCCGGCCGAGCACATGCTCACCTACGAGCTCACCCAGTACGCGCTGCGCCAGCCCGGGTTCGAGCACCTGGCGCGGCGCCAGCACGAGCTGTACTGCGCCACGTACACCGAGCTCGTCGAGCAGGTCCGCGGCGAGTCGGACTTCGAGCTCCGCGTCCCGGTCCCCGTCCTCGCGCGGTACCTGGCCGCGATGACGGACGGGCTGACCCTGAACTTCCTGGTGCTCGGCGACGACAGCGCGGCGAAGGAGATCCTGGACATGGTCACCGACCACGTCTCCGGACTCGTCCACGCCGGGGCGTCGGACGCCTGACACCGCGGCGCGGGCAGGCCGGCGCGGCGGCCGCGCGGGCGCTCAGTCCTCGGCGCGCTGGGTGACCGGGGCGCTGCTCTCGTCGCCCAGGAACTCGTACCAGCGGCGCTGGAGGCACAGGTAGCGGGTGTCGGCCTCGGCCAGCGCCAGGAAGGAGTCCACGGTGGCCGCGAGCCGCTCCCCGAGCCCCTCGTCCGCGAGGGCGCCGTCCTCGCGGAAGGCGGCGTGCGCCATGGCGAGGCTGAACATGTCCGGGTAGACGCGCGCCCCGAGGTGTTCGAGCGGGACGCGCAGCGCCCACAGTCCGCGGTTGCCGCCGACCATCGACGGCGAGGCCGACACCAGCAGCGTCTGCTTGTCCTTGAACGGCTGCGGCCGGAACCGGGACACCCAGTCGACGGCGTTCTTCAGCACCCCGGGGACCGAGGCGTTGTACTCGGGCGAGGCGATGACCAGCGCCTGGGCCGCCAGCAGCCGTTCGCGCAGCAGGGCCGCGCCCGGCGGCGGCCCCTGGTCGGCCTCGGCGTCGCCGTCGTAGGTCGGCATCTCGAACTCGCGGATCCGGGCGAGGTCCACGGCGGCCCCCGACCGCTCGACGTGCGCCGCGACGAGGGCGGCCAGCCGGGCGTTGACGGAGCCCTCGCGGGAGGAGCCCGCGAGGACGAGCACGCGCAGGGCGCCGGGTCCTCCGGCCACGGTCACGTCGGGCTTCGCCTCGGTCGCTGCGGTTGTGGCGGTGGCGGTGGTGGCTCCGGCGGCGGCTGTGGCTGCAGGGGTGGCGGGGGCTGCGGTCGCGTCGGTCACACCGGGGACCGTACGGCACCCCTCCCGCGCGGCGCCCGCACCGGCCGCCCCTCCCGCCCGGACTTCACCCGGCCGGTCGTGCCGCGCCTGCGGGCGCCGTGCGGTCAGTCGAGCACCGGGTGCGCTTCCGGATGGGCGTCCCACCAGGCCTTGTGGAAGGGGTTGTTGCCCACGTTGGCCAGGTAGGCGCCCGCCGCGGCGCGGTAGAGCAGCTCGGCCTGCCGGGCGGAGACCGCCGAGCGGTTCCACGCGATCCGGATCCGCCCCGTGATCGGCGCGCCGAGCAGCGGACGCATCACCGTGCCCGCCACGGCCGGGGCCGTGGGCTGGGTGAGGGAGATCGCGCGGCCCGCGGCGACCAGGTCGTGGCGCATCTGCCGGTCGGTGATCCGGTAGCGCAGCGAGGGGACGAAGCCGGCCTTGGCGCAGGCGGCCACCAGCGCCTCGGGGCCGCCGTCGTCGTCCTCGACGAGGGTCATCCACTGCTCCTCGGCCAGGTCCGCGAGGTCGAGGACCTCCCGCCCGGCCAGCGGGTGGCGGGTGGACATGCGGATGCAGAACGGCTCCTTGGGGACCAGGGTCTTGGCCAGGACCCCACGGGGCAGGGCCACCTCGTGGTCGTTGACCTCGCCGTAGACGATGACGTCGTAGCGGCCCGCGCCGAGCATGCGTACCAGTGCGGTGACCGAGTGCTCGACGTCCACGGTGAGCTCGCGGCCCGACAGGGTCAGGTCCGTCCGCGCGAGGAGCCCGTCGATCAGCACGAGCAGGATGCAGCCCAGCCGCAGCGGGGTGTCGGTGGCCATGGCGCGCGTCTCGGCGCCGAGCGTCTCCATCTCGCTGAGCACGCGGCGCGCCTTGGCGAGCACGAACTGGCCCAGCGGGGTGGGCTCGACGCCGGAGCGGCCGCGCACGAACAGTTCGCCGCCGGTGACCCGCTCGATCCTGCGCAACTGGGCCGACAGTGCGGGCTGGGAGACCCCCAGCCGCCGCGCCGCGCCCCCCAGGCTGCCGGCCTCCGCGATCTGGCAGACGGCTTGCAGATGCCTCAACTCCAGCTGCATCCGGGCAGCTTACGCAGCGTCACGCAACGGCACCATAACGCGGACCTTATGGATGCAGGGATGTCCCAATCTCGCCATGTACACGCTCATACTCGGCGCGAAAGCCGGCCCCACCCCCCACACACGATCGGAGTGGACTCTTGCAGCCCACCAGATGGATGGCCTCCGTGGCAGCCATGGCGCTGGCCACGAGCCTCGCCGGCACCCTCGCCGGCACCGCGCACGCAGCGCAGCACAGCGGGCCCCCGCCCGCTCCCCGGGCCACGTCCGCCGACCGGGCGGTCGCCGCCGCCGACGCGGCCGTCCGCAGCGGCCTCGACACCCTGGTCAACTCGGCACAGCAGCAGTACGAACGGCGCCTGGTCACCCCCTGGGTGCAGGACCTGTACTCCGTCGCCTACGAGCGCAGCTACCGCGGCCTGCCGGTCGTCGGCGGCGACGCCGTCGTCCTGGCGGACGGCGCGGGCCGGGTGCGCGCCGTGCAGTCGGCGTCCTCGACCGCGATCGACGTGGCGACCACCCCGGCCGTCGCGAAGAAGGCGGCCGAGACCACCTCGCGCGCCGAGCTGGCCAAGGTCGACAAGGTCCTCGACAGCCGCCTCGTGGTCCGGCTCAAGGACGACAAGCCGTACCTGGCCTGGGAGACCGTGCTCTCCGGCGCCACGAAGACGGCGCCCAGCAAGCTGCACGTCTTCGTCGACGCCCGCACCGGCAAGGTGATCGACCGCCACGACGAGGTCGTCGCCGGCACGGGCAACAGCAAGTGGAACGGCCCCAGCCCGATCACCATCGACACCACCGCCTCCGGCGGCTCGTACTCGCTGCGCGACCCGAACCGCCCGGGTCTGAGCTGCGCCGACTACAGCTCCGGCACCGTCTTCACGAAGTCCTCGGACTCCTGGGGCACCGGCAACCCCACGTCCAAGGAGACCGGCTGCACGGACCTGATGTTCGCGGCCCAGAAGCAGTGGGACATGCTCGCCCAGTGGCTCGGCCGCAACGGGGTCAGCGGCAACGGCCGCAGCTTCCCGGGCAAGGTCGGCCTGGGCGACCTCAATGCGTACTGGGACGGCAGCTCGGTCACCATCGGGCACAACAGCGCCAACGAGTGGATCGCCGGGATCGACGTGGTGGGCCACGAGTACGGGCACGCCATCGACTCCAACACCCCCGGCGGGACCAGCGGCCAGGAGGCCGGGCTCGGCGAGGGCACCGGTGACATCTTCGGCGCGCTGACCGAGGCGTACGCCAACGAGCAGGCCCCGTACGACACGCCGGACTACACCGTCGGCGAGATGATCAACCTGACGGGCAGCGGCCCGATCCGGAACATGTACAACCCGCCGGCCGTGGACAACGACCCGGCCTGCTACAGCTCCGCGATACCCGGCACCGAGGTGCACGCGGCCGCTGGGCCCCTGAACCACTGGTTCTACCTGCTTGCCGAGGGCAGCAACCCGGGCGGCGGCAAGCCGAACAGCCCCACCTGCAACCAGTCCACGGTGACCGGCGTGGGCGTCCAGAACGCCGGCAAGATCTTCTACGGCGGCATGCTGCTCAAGACCAGCAGCATGTCGTACAAGAAGTACCGGACGGCGACGCTCAGCTCCGCCAAGTCCCTCGACCCCACCACCTGCAACCTGTTCAACAAGACGAAGGCCGCCTGGGACGCGATCAGCGTGCCCGCCCAGTCCGCCGACCCAACCTGCACCCCCAGCGGCCAGAACGACGACTTCTCCATGGCGCTGAACCCCGCGTCGGGCACCGTCCAGCAGGGCGGCTCGGTCACCACCACCGTGACCACCAACACCACCTCCGGCCAGGCCCAGCAGGTCACGCTGACCGCTTCCGGCCTGCCGTCCGGGGTCACCGCCACCTTCAACCCGGCGACCGTGCAGTCCGGCCAGTCCTCGACGCTGACCCTGTCCGCCTCGTCCAACACGGCTCCGGGCGCCTCCACCGTCACCGTCAAGGGCCAGGGTCCGAGCCTGGCGCACACGGTCGACTACGCGCTCAGCGTCGGCAGCACCCAGCCGGGCACCGACCCGCCGAACATCGACGTGGCCGCCGTGCAGGCGCACCTCGCCCAGCTGAACACGATCGCCTCGCAGAACGGCGGCAACCGCCGCGCCGGCAGCGCCGGCTACACCCAGTCCGTGGCGTACATCAAGGGCAAGCTCCAGGCGGCGGGCTACACCGTCACCGAGCAGAGCTGCACCTCCTGCACCTACCCCTCCAACAACCTGATCGCCGACTGGCCGGGCGGCCCCGCCGACCAGGTCGTCATGTTCGGCTCCCACCTGGACAGCGTCTCGGCGGGCCCCGGCATCAACGACAACGGCTCAGGCTCGGCGACCCTGCTGGAGAACGCACTCGTCCTCGCGCAGAAGAACCCCACCCTGACCAAGCACGTCCGCTTCGCCTGGTGGACCGACGAGGAGCAGGGCCTGAACGGCTCGGAATTCTACGTGGGCCGGCTCAGCAGCACCGAGAAGGCCGCGATCAAGGGCTACTACAACTTCGACATGGTCGGCTCGCCCAACGGCGGCTACTTCATCAACAACCTCAACTCCACCACCGCGGCCCCGCTCAAGGCGTACTGGACCTCGCTGAACCTCGCCCCCGAGGAGAACACCGAGGGCCAGGGCCGCAGTGACGACTACTCCTTCCAGCAGGGCGGCATCCCCACCTCCGGCTACGCGGCCGGCGCCAGCGCCCGCAAGACCTCGGCCCAGGCGGCGAAGTGGGGCGGCACCGCGAACGCCGCGTACGACTCCTGCTACCACAGCTCCTGCGACACCACGAACAACATCAATGCCACCGTCCTGGACCGCAGCGCCGACGGCGTGGCCTACGCCATCTGGAAGCAGGCGGTGGGCGGCGGCACCCCGGCGCAGGACTTCTCGATCAGCACCTCGCCCGCGGCCGGCTCCGCCAACCCCGGCGGCAGCGTCACCGCCACGGTGAACACCGCCACCGTGAGCGGCAGCGCGCAGACCCTCGCCCTGTCCGTGTCCGGCGCGCCGGCCGGCGTGACCGCGACGCTCAGCCCCGCCTCCGTGCAGTCCGGCAGCTCCTCGACCCTCACGGTCCAGGTCGGCGCGGGCACCGCGGCGGGCACGTACACCCTGACCGTCACCGGCACCGGTACGACCAGCCACAGCACCACCTACACCCTGACCGTCGGCGGCACGGGCGGCTGCACCCCGCGTGACGCCGTCGTCAACGGCGGCTTCGAGAACGGCAGCAGCCCCTGGACCGCCACCGCGGGGGTCGTCACCAACCAGTCCGGGCAGGTCCCGCACGGCGGCTCGTACATGGCCTGGCTGGACGGCTACGGCAGCACGCACACCGACAGCGCCTCGCAGTCGCTGACCCTCCCCTCCGGTTGCACCACCGCCCGGCTCTCCTTCTACCTCCACATCGACACCGACGAGAGCGAGAACGTGGTCTACGACCGGTTCACCGTCTCGGTCGGCGGCCAGACGCTGGAGACCCTCTCCAACGTGGACGCGAACCAGGGCTACGTCCTCAAGAGCTACGACGTGTCCAAGTTCGCGGGCCAGACCGTCACCCTGACGTTCAAGGGCGTGGAGGACGCGTCCCTGCAGACGTCCTTCGTCGTCGACGACGTCGCCCTCCAGGTGAGCTGACGCCCGCCTGATCCCGGTCCCACCCGAGCGGCACGCCCCCGGCCCCCCCGGCCGGGGTGCGTGCCGCTCGGCCGTGCTCCGGGTCGCCGCCGCCCGCCCGCGGGCTCAGTACGGCCGCGGCGACATGACGTGCGGATCGCCGTCCGGGATCTCCAGGACGCAGCGCGGGAGACCGGGGCCGGGGGTCGCGCGTACGCAGACCGCCGTCGGCGGATCGGTCGGCAGCTCCACCGGCACGCTGACCGGCCGGTCGCCGTGCGTGACGCCGTGGCCGGTCTCCTTGCCGTCGATGAGGATCTCCACGTCGACGCGGTGGCCCGTCTCGACGGTCGCACTGACGGAGTGCCCCGCGTGGTCGATGTGGAAGTGATGGCGTCGTCTCATGGGGTCGCCTCCGGCCGGGCGCAGCAGCACCGTCCCCTCCCCGTACTCCAGCGTAAGCGCGGGCTGCGCGGACCGCAGGCCGGCGACCGCCCCGGCTCCGACCGGCCCCGCCGCGGCCGGCGGTCCGTGAACGCCGGTTCGCGAAGAACGTTTTGGATTGCCGCACGATCCTCAATACGATCCGGCGATGATCACAAGAAAATGGGTGGCGGCCGGGGCGTGCGGCCTGTTGGCCACGCTGGCGGTCGGGCTGTTCCCGGCGAGCGCAGCCGCCGGCGAACCGGTGGCGAAGGACTCGCCCAAGGTCGAGCTGGTGCTGGACGTCAGCGGCTCGATGAGGGCGACCGACATCGACGGCAAGTCCCGCATGGCGGCGGCGAAGCAGGCCTTCAACGAGGTGCTGGACGCGACGCCGGACGAGGTGCAGCTCGGGATACGGACGCTGGGGGCCACCTATCCGGGTGAGGACCGCCAGCTCGGATGCAAGGACACCAAGCAGCTCTACCCGGTCGGCAAGCTCAACCGGACCGAGGCCAAGACCGCGGTGGCCACCCTGGCCCCCACCGGCTGGACGCCCATCGGGCCCGCGCTGCTGGGCGCGGCCGAGGACCTCAAGGGCGGCGACGCCACCCGGCGGATCGTCCTGATCACGGACGGCGAGGACACCTGCGCCCCGCTCGACCCGTGCGAGGTGGCCCGTGACATCGCCGCCCAGGGCATCCACCTCGTCATCGACACCCTCGGCCTGGTCCCCGACGCCAAGACGCGCGACCAGCTGGTCTGCATCGCCGAGGCCACCGGCGGCACGTACACCTCGGTGCAGCACACGGCCGAGCTCTCCGGCCGCGTGAAGCAGCTGGTGGACCGGGCGGCGGCGCCCGTGGTCACCCCGGTGGCGACCGAGGGCGCCAAGCAGTGCCAGGGCGCCCCGAAGCTGGGCGCGGGCCTGTACACCGACCGGGAGTCCTTCGGCGAGCACCGCTGGTACCAGGTGGACGTCAAGCCCGGCCAGGAGCTGCGCGCCTCGGTGAGCATCGCCGCCGACCGCGCCGTCAACAACGACTACGGCGTCCTGCTGCGGGCCGTGACCGTGCACGGGCGGGAGATCGTCCGCGGCTCGGAGGCGGGCAACGGGCGCACCGACATGACCTCGGCCGGCCTGCGCTACCCGAAGGCCGAGGTCGACGACGAGGACGGCGGGGGCACGGACGGGGACGGCAAGCCGAAGGCGGAGACCGTCTGCCTCCAGGTCAGCAACTCCTTCTCCGCCCCCGCCTCGGTCAAGACCACCCCGGGCCTGCCCGTCGAGCTGACCATCGACGTCGTCGACGGCCCCGACGACGCATCCGACGTGGCCGCGTTCGGCCTCGGCCGCGGCTGGTGGCTGCTCGGCGTGCTGGTGCTCGCGGGCCTTCTCGCGGGCCTGGTGTGGGGCTGGATCTCCCGCTGGCGTATCTCGGTCTGGAGGACGAACTGATGCGTACCGTACGCATACTGGCGGCCGCGGCGCTGACCTGCGGCGGCGTGCTCGCCGCGGTCGGCCCGGCGGCGGCTGACACCCCCTCGCCGAGCACGAGCGCGAGCCCGGGCGGCAAGGCGGCCGGCCCGACCGAGGCGGGCACGGCCTTCCGCACCGCCATGCCGTTCAAGCCGGGCCAGCGGGCCACGGCCGAGGCGGCCACCGGCGACTACCTGTACTGGGTGCTCCCGCTGGACTCGGGCCAGCGGGCCACCGTCAAGGCGACCGTGACGCTGCCCGAGGCGGCGAGCCGGCACGCCGCCTCGACCTGGCAGCTCGACGTCTACGACGGCCTGCGCCGTCGGCAGGCGTGCACGTACGGCACCCAGACCGCGGCCGCGGGCAAGGAGGCCGCCGCGGTCGAGCTGTCCTGCACCCTGCGGACGGTCCGCCCCGGGGCGGAGCCCTGGGCGAACGACCCGCTGCCCGGCAGCTACTACGTCCGGCTGACCGCGGTGAACCTCGCCCAGGAGGACCTCGGCCTGCGGGTACGGGCGGAGGTGCAGGCCGACCTCCACGACACGGGCGGCGCCTTCGCCTCGGACGGCGCCCTCGCCAAGCCGCTGGTGCCGGGCATCACGGCGCAGGCGGCGGCCGACAAGCCGAAGAAGGGGCAGCCGGCCGCGGTCGGCGAGCCGGACGGCGGCTGGTCCGGCGGCCGGTGGTCCGACCGCTGGGTCTGGACCGCGGCCGGCGGGGTGCTCGGTGCCCTCGCCGGGATCTTCGGGTACTCGCTCACCCGCGGCCGGGGACGCCCGTCCCCCGTACCGCCCCGCGGCTGACGCGGCGGGCGGCGGCCCCTGCGCCGGGCCGCCGCCTGCGGGCGACCCCTCAGTGGCCCGCCTCGGCGCGCCCCGCGTCCGCGGCGATGTCCAGCTGTCCGGGCGCGGCCGGGTCGTTCAGGCCCGGCGCGACGTCGCAGCGGCCCGCGCCGACGCGGGAGGTGACCCGGAAGCGGGTGGCCGCGGGGACCCGCAGCTCCAGCTGCCCGGACCCCGCCCGGGCCGTGATCCGGTCCGGCGGGGCGACGAACCGGGCGACGGCGGCGCCGGACCCGGCCCGGATGTCCGCCTGGGGCGAGGTGAGACCGGAGGCCTCGAGCGAGCCCGCGCCGACCTTCGCCCGCAGCGGCCCGCGCAGCGCGGTCAGCTTCAGCTGCCCGGCCCCGACCTCCGCGTCCACGGCGCCGCCCAGACCGCTGACCTCCACGGTTCCGGAGCCGCCGGTCACCTTCACCGGGATGCCGGCCGGCACGGTCACGCCCAGGTCGACCGAGCAGCCCAGGCCGGTGTCCTCCAGCCCCTCCGGGCCCGGGCAGTGCGGGGTCAGCTTCAGCGTGTCGCCGAGCCAGCTCTCCTCGATCACCGGCGCGGCCAGCGACCAGCTCACCTGGGCCCGGTAGGCGACCTGCTGGTCGGCGCGCGGGGTGATCCGCACGTCGGCGCTGCCCGCGTCGATCTCCAGGGCGGTCACGGCGCGGCCGCCGCTGCCGCCGCTGAGCGTGCCGCCCCGGGTGGATCCGTACGCCCACACCTGCCAGGCGGCCGGGGCGACGATGAACACGGCGCTGAGCGCGGCGGCCACGATCCACGCGGTCCGGTGCGGCGGCCGGCCGGCGCCGCGGGCGGGTGCGCTCACGAGGCACCGTCCAGGAACCGCAGGACGGCGAGCACCCGCCGGTGGTCCCCGTCGGCGACGGGCAGGTCGAGCTTGGCGAAGATGTTGTTGATGTGCTTGGCGACCGCACTCTCGCTGACCACCAGCCCCTCGGCGATGCCCGCGTTGGAGCGGCCCTCCGCCATCAGGGCGAGCACCTCGCGCTCGCGCGGGGTGAGCCGCTCCAGCGGGTCGATGCCCCCGCCGCGGCGCAGCAGCAGCTGGGCCACGACCTGCGGGTCGAGGGCGGTGCCCCCGGAGGCGACCCGCTTGAGGGCGTCGATGAACTCCTCCACGTCGGCCACGCGCTGCTTGAGCAGGTAGCCGATGCCGCCGGTCTGACTGGCCAGCAGATCGGCGGCGTAGCGCTCCTCCACGAACTGCGAGAGCAGCAGGACCGAGGTGCCCGGCCACTGCCGGCGGATCATCAGGGCGGCCCGCACGCCCTCGTCGGTGAACCCGGGCGGCATGCGGACGTCGACCAGGGCAAGGGTCGGCTCGTGCTCCGCGACGGCGGCGAGCAGCGCATCGGCGTCCCCGGTCTCGGCGGCGACCTCGAACCCGGCCATTTCCAGGACCTTGACCAGTCCTATGCGCAGCAGTACCGAATCCTCTGCGATCACAGCCCGCACGGCAGCTCCACACTCACAACGGTCGGGCCCCCGAGGGGGCTGTGGATCTTGATGGTTCCGTCGACCGACCCTACGCGCTTGCGCAGTCCGGTCAGACCGGTGCCCCCGGCCGGGTCCGCGCCGCCGACCCCGTCGTCGGTGACGGTGATGCGCAGCAGGTTCCCGTCCCGGCGGGCCTCGACGCGGCAGCGGGAGGCGCGGGCGTGCTTGGACACGTTGGCGAGGGCCTCGGAGACGACGAAGTAGGCGACGGCCTCCACCGTCGGGCCGGGCCGCTCGGGCAGGTCCACGTCGAGTGCGACGGGCAGGGGCGCGCGGGCCGCGATGCCGGACAGGGCCGCGTCCAGCCCGCGGTCCTCCAGGACGGCCGGGTGCAGGCCGCGCACGAGGTTGCTGAGCTCCTCGATGGCCTCCTTGGCCTCGCGGTGCGCCTCGTCGATCACGGCCTTGGCCGCGGGCGGCAGGTCGGTGAGCGTCGCCCGGGCGATGCCCAGGTTCATGGCGAGGGCGACCAGGCGCTGCTGGGCGCCGTCGTGCAGGTCCCGCTCGATGCGGCGGCGTTCGAGGTCCGCGGCGTCGAGGACCCCGGCCCGGCTCTCGGCGAGGTCCTCGACGCGGCGCTCCAACTCCTTGGCGCGGTTGGGCCCGAGGAGGGTGGCGGCGGCGAAGGCGTCCAGCCGGGCGAGGGCGGCGGCGAGCCAGGGCGTGCCCAGGAGCAGCAGCACGCCGAGGCCGGTGAGCAGGTCGTACTCCCGGGTCCAGCCCATGGTGTGGTCGTCCTGGAACGGGACCAGCGCCGTCCACCCGTACACGGTGGTGCAGACGACCGCGCCCGCCCAGGCGAGGACGACCACCGCTCCGCCGGCGGCCGCCAGCGGGCTGACCAGCAGGTGGTAGCCGTAGCTGCGCCAGGTCGCCTCGGAGCGGGCGCGTTCGAGCAGGCCGCGCGGCCCGTACGGGCGGTGGGTGTAGGCGACGGCCGGTACGTCCAGCTCCAGCAGGGCCCGGAACCTGCTGCGCTGGAGCAGGGTGAGCAGGGGCCCGAGGAGGAGCACCGCGAGCAGGCCGACGACCGCCTGGCCGGGTGCGACGACGGTGTACGTGAACGCGGCCAGGGCGGGCAGCGCCAGGGGGACGGCGGCGACGGTGAAGGCCGTGTTGCGCCATGCCCAGGCCGACCACGGCGTGTGGTGGACGATCCAGTGGGAGGTACGCCGCAGCGCACCGTGAAGTGCCATGCCCCGTACGGTAATCGCACTGGTCAGCGGCTCTCCATCACCCTGGTGCCAGCCCCGGGGTGTAGCCAGTGCCACCCCCGGTTCGGACAGTGCCGCTACTGATTCGGCTGCTCCGCGCGACCAGAGTGGTGGTCATCCCCGGGGGACGGACCGCCGGGCCGGAAGGAGCCCTCCGATGACGCTCGTCGCCCCCCGCTGCCGTGACCGCCGCACGCCCCTGCTGCCCGCCCTGCCCGCGCTCCTCACCGGCGCGGCGCTGGCGCTGCTGCCGTGGATGGCGGTGCTGGCGGTGACGCTGCCCCAGACGGCCGAGGTCGCGCACTGGTCGGCGGCCTGGATCGGGCTGGACGTGCTGCTGGCGGCGGGCCTGGGCGGTACGGGTCTGCTGCTGCGCCGGCGCGATCCCCGGGCCGCGCCCCTGGCGGCCGCCACAGGCGCCCTGCTGCTGGTCGACGCATGGTTCGACGTGGCGCTGTCGGCGCCGGGCACCGGCCAGGCGACGGCGCTCGTCCTGGCGGTGTGCGCGGAGCTCCCCCTCGCGGCGGCCTGTGCGGCGGTGGCACTGCGCCGGCCGCGGCAGCGCTAGTGCTGTGACCCGTCCTGGAGCGGGTGGCCGTTCTCGTCGGTGGGGGCCTGCTGGGTGGAGAAGCGGGACAGGAACACGTCGTAGAGGCCGTCGGGGCGGCGCGTCATCGTGGCCCCGTCCTGCCAGATGCCGTTCTCCTCCCACCACTGGCTGCCGGCCGGGTCGCCCTGGTTCTGGTGGATGTTGTGCATGCCGAGCCCCTCGTCGAAGGGCTCGCCGAAGACGAGGACCTGCCGGCCGGGGACGAGGATCGGCTCCAGCGCCGCCGAGGCCTCCAGGTGGCTGCCCTCGGTCCAGGGGCGCGGCGGGTCGAACCGGTCGAGGACCTGCCGGAGCCACTGCGGCGGGCGGCGGACGAAGAGGCAGCCCCGGCGGTCCGCGAGGGCCGGGTGGCGCAGGTAGTCGATCGCCCCGGACCCGGAGGCGCGGGCGAGGTCGTGGTAGCCGGGGTCCGGCGCGTCCACGGGCTCCAGCACCGAGGGGTACAGGGTGAACACCTTCCACTGCACGCCGATCGCGGACTTCTTGCTGTCGACGTCGACGGCGCACTCGTAGCGGCCGGCCGGCGTGTCGACCTCCAGGTGCACGTGGAACCAGCGGCCCTGGTCGTCGGGCCGGTCGCGGAAGTGGCGGTGCAGGGTGCCGGCGAGGACTCCGTAGTTCTCCAGGGGCATGGCCGCCAGTCAACCACCCCGCGGGGCCGGCCGGGAGCAGCGGGGCCGTGTCGGCAGGCGGGCGCCGCCCGGGCGCCATCGCGCCCTCCACGGCGAACACTTGGCGCAACGTTGACCGCGCCGGGAGTGAGCGCCGCCGGGTGCGGTCGCTACGGTCCCTGCCATGCCCCTGCCTCCCTCGCTTCCCGTCCTCCCCTACCGCAAGCCGACCCGCGGGCGCGACTACTGGGTCCTGGACGACGTGCTGCCCGACCCCGGCGCCGTGCGGGAACGCTGCCTGGCCAAGGACGACTGGGCCGAGGGCTACCCGCACAAGCCGGAGAGCTGGCCGGGGCTGCGGGCGATGCCCGGTCTGGAGCCCGACGAGCTGGCCCTGGTGGAGCGGCTGGTGCGCAAGTCGACGGGCGCGGCGAGGCTCCGGGCCGAACGCCCCGCAGGCGGCGGAACGTTCAACCACAACTGCGTCCAAGTCGTCGGCGAGGGCGAGTGCGAGGCCCGCCCGCACACCGACTCGCGCACGCTGTGCCGCTACGCGGCGGTGCTCTACCTCAACCCTTCGGTGCCCAAGGACTGCGGGACCAGCTTCTACCGCCAGAGCCTGCCGGGCGGCGCCCTGGGCGGCAACCAGGTCATCGCCCCGCACAACAACCTGGTCGACGCGCTGGGCACCCGTTTCGTCGCGCCGGACTCATTCGTCGAGGACGTACGGGTCCCGCACCGCGCCAACCGGCTGCTGCTCTACTCCGCGAACCTGATCCACAGTGCCACCGGGTACTGGGGCCGCACCCTGGAGGAGAAGCGGATGACGGCCGTGTTCTTCTGGCAGGCCTGAGCGCCCGGGGCCCTGGGGCTCAGCCGCCGTCGCGGACCGCGACGATGCCGTTGAAGACGCCGACGTACGCGGTGCCGTCGGGGCCGAGGGTGATCGGCGCCCAGTTGTTGTCGTACAGCGGACCGGTGCCCGTCAGCTGCCGCCAGCGCCGCGCGCCGGTACGGAAGTCCACGGCGGTGAGGTACCAGGCGTCGATGCCCCAGGCGTTCGGCTCCTTCTCTTGAAGCGCTCTCCCCTTGAACGGGGAGATTCCGCCCTACCTTACGGTGGGAGGCTTGACGCGGCGAGCGCGCCTGACGACTGCTCTTCCAGCAGCCGGGACCGCTACGAGGCCGATCCGGTACAGATGCAAGAGGTTCCGTGCCGCGTTGTGATCGGCATTGCCGGACCAGCCGCAGCCGGGGTTCTTGCACACGAACACGGCTTGGGATTCCCGGCTGCCTGGTGTGATGAGGCCACAGGCCGAGCAGCGCTGGGAGGTTCCGGAAGCGGGGACCTTGACGAGGATGCCGCCGTTGCGCTCCAGCCTGTATGCCAGCAGCGTGACCGTTCGGCCCCACGCCTCGGCGGCGATGGAGCGGTTCAGCCCGGCTTTCTGCGCGACGTTCTTCCCCGGCACGTCCACCGTTCCTCGCGCGGACTTGACCATGTTCGTGACGGTGAGGGCTTCGACCACGACCGTGCCGTAGGTGCGGGCGATGGTGGTCGTCGTCCGATGCTGCCAGTCGGCTGCTCGTCGCTTGGCTTTCGCTCGGAGCCCGGCAATCTCGTCGTAGGTGCGGTGCAGGCGGCGCGAGGTGCGCTCGCCGGGCTTGCGGTGCTGCTTGCGCCGGGCGGCGAGCTGCTCCAGGCGCAGGAGCCTGGCCTTCTCCCTCTCGGTCAGCCACGCACCGTGCTCGTACGCGGTTCCGTCCGATAGGGCGAGCGGCACGATGACGCCCACGTCGATGCCGACCTCGGGGCCGGTATGGGGATCGGGCGCGGGCTCCTGGGTCATGACCCGGAAGGCGATGTGCCAGCCAAGTGCGTCCTTGACGAGCCGGGCCCCGGTGATCCGGTTCTCGCTGTCGGCCCGGCGGCCAACAGGTAGGCCCTTGGTCCACCTGAAGCGGACTCGACCGATCTTGGGCAGGTTGACCATGCCCCAGCGGCGATGGACACGCTTGACGTTCAGGTCTCGTCCCTGCGGGATGTCCACCGACATGACGGACCGGAAGCGGCCCTTGAAGTTCGGTGCGTCCGCCCGCCCCTCCCAGCAGTTCTTCCAGGCTTGGAAGTACGCCTTCAGTACCGCCCGGGCAGCCTGCGCTGGGAGGACGGCAAGGAAATCGACGTCCTTGCGGCTCTGGCGAATCGCGGCGTCGGCGTTCGCAAGCGTGCGCCTGTCCTTCGGCATCATCTGCCACCAGGCATGCAGCAGGTTCCACATCGTGCGGGCTGCGTGCGCCTGAGCGTCAGCAGCCGACACCTCGGCAGGCGACAACCCCAGTCGGGCACGGTGCCCGAACTGCCGCTTGACCGAGGCGACTCGACTCACACGCATATCGTAGTGCGGATTCCGGTCACCGCGACGGCATCCGAACCCCGACGCATGCAGGGTCGACACGTCGGCGGCGCTCTGGCGAGGCAACCGAGAGGAGTCCATGGACGTGCCGGATGATTCACGAAGGCGCAACAGTCGGTCACGCCGCGGCCGGACGGGCTCTAGGGGTTGAGGCCGGCGACGACCTGGGCGGTGGCCGACAGGCCGTCGTGAATGGTCGCCGCCATGCTGCTGCTCGCGAGGTAGAAGCCGAGCAGGACGCAGATCAGGGCGTGCGAGAACTTCAGGCCGCCGTTGCGCATGAAGATCACCGTGAGGATGAGCAGCAGGACGACCGCGGAGAGCGAGATCACCATCGTTACCTCCTTTGACGCGGCGCCATCGTGGCGCAGGAGGGGGTGCCTTCGGGCGAAACTCGTGTCCGCCGAACGGGTGTTGACGGTGCGTGACGGGCGTTCCGTGCTTGACGAACCGTTCCGGCGGGCCGCGGCACGGGTCTTGCCGGACCGCCCGCCGACGTGCCATACATGTCTAGACCTTTACGAGGAAGCGGAAGCCGAGGAAGGCCCCCGTGCGACGCACCGCCCCCCTGCTCGCCCTCCGCCTGGCCGCCGCCGCTGTCGCCGCCGCCGGCCTCGCGGCCTGCACCTCCGCGGACACCGCGCCCCCGGCCGCCCCCGCCGGGCTCACCGCCCAGGCCGGGAGCGCCACCTCGGTGCACGTGATGTGGCGGGCGGCCGCCGCGGCCGACGGCGTGACCAACTACCAGGTCTTCCAGGCCGGGCGGCTGGTGCGCGAACTCCCCGCCGAGAAGACCATGGTGGACGTCACCGGCCTCGCCCCGCTGACCTCCTACACCTTCACCGTCCGGGCCCGCGACGCCGCGGGCAACACCTCCGCGCCCAGCGCCGCCGCCACCGCCACCACCCCGGCCGCCCGCGCCGAGGACCGCGCGGCCCCCACCGCGCCCGCCCGCACCACGGCCCGCGCGGACGGCCCCCGTACGGTCACCCTCTCCTGGTCCGCCGCGACCGACGACACGGGCGTCACGGCGTACGACGTCTACCAGGGCGGCATCCGCATCCACACGGCCGGCCCCGGCGAGACCTCCACCACCCTGGCCGGCCTCCAGCCGGACACCGCCTACAGCTTCACCGTCCGGGCCCGCGACGGCGCCGACAACTCCTCCCCCGACGGGCCCGCGGCGGGCGTGACCACCCCGCCCTCCTCCGAGCAGCGCCCGGACACCGCCCCCGGCGGCTTCACGGCCACCGCCTCGCCGGGAGCGGTCACCCTGGCCTGGACGGCCCCGGACACCGGCCGCCCGACCGACGCGTACGAACTCCACGTCAACGGCAGGCCCGTCACCGTCATCCAATTCGGTGCAGGTGCGGTGCCCGCCGGACGGGTGGAGCACCGGCTCACCGTGACCGAGCCGGCCGGCACCGTATGGGAGCTGCGGCTGCGCGCCCGCCTGCCGGACGGCACCTGGGGCGCGTTCTCGGCGCAGCAGCGGGTCGTCCTGGCCGGGTAATGGGGACCGCTCCGCGGGGTCACGACGTGACAGCGATCCGGACGGAACGGCACCGCGGGGAAGGAAGATCACGCACAATACATCCGTGTTCGGAGAGTACTCGTTCAACAACAGACAGGCGGATTCCGCGGACGGCGACGCCGAAGCCGATTCCGAGTCCGACTCCGGGGCCAGCGCGGCGGCCCCGGGCAACCTGCCGCCCGAGGCGCCCGGGTTCGTCGGCCGCGAGAACGAACTGGCGGAACTGCACTGCCTGTTGCGGACACATCGGCTGATCACCCTCACGGGCGTGGGCGGCGTCGGCAAGTCCCGCCTCGCCCTGCGCGCCGTCGCCGACGCCGAACAGGCCCGCCCCGACGGGGTCTGGTGGGTGGACCTCTCGCCCTTGCGCGACCCCGCGCTGCTGACGATGACCGTGGCGCACGCCGTCGGGCTCGCGAACCACTCCGCGGGCCCGCTCGACGAGGAGCTGTGCGCCTGGATGGCGGACAGGGAGCTCCTGCTCGTCCTGGACACCTGCGAGCACATGGTGTCCGACTGCCGCCACCTGGTGGGCGAACTCCTCCAGTCCGCCCCCGGGCTGACGGTCCTGATCACCTCCCGGGAGCCGCTGGACAGCCCCTGCGAGTACGTGGTCGAGCTCTGCCCGCTGCCCTGCGAGGGCCCCGACAGCGACGCCCTCGCCCTGCTGCGCGCCCGGGCCCTCGCGGCGGCCCCGCAGACCGCGGCCGCCTTCGACGACCCCGAACGGGCCGCCCTGGCCGCGCAGGTGTGCCGGCGCCTCGACGGGATTCCGCTCGCCTTGGAGCTCGCCGGCGCCCGGATGCGGCGCTGGAGCCTGGAGCAGGTGGCCGAGCGCCTCGGCGCCCGCTTCGACGTGCTCGCCGACGGCCGCGCCTCGCTGCTGCCCCGCCACCGTACGATGCGCACCGCCATCGGCTGGAGCCACGAGCTGTGCGAGCCGGTGGAGCGGCTGCTGTGGGCCCGGCTGTCGGTGTTCACCGGCGACTTCGACATGGCCGCGGCCCGCGCGGTGTGCTCGGGCGGCCCGCTGTCGGCGGCCCGGGTGGAGCGCGTGCTCGGCGGCCTGGTGGCCAAGTCGGTGGTGCGCCGCACGCAGGAGCGCGGCGCGGGCGCCCGCTACCGGATGCTGGACACGATCCGCGAGTACGGCCACGACTGGCTGGCCGAACTCGGCGAGGTCCGCGCCGTCGCCGACCGGCACGCCCACTGGTACGCGGCGCTCTCGCGGGCCGCGGACCGGGGCTGGATGGGCCCGCGCCAGGTGGACTGGTACCGCAGGATGACCGCCGAGCACCCTCAGCTGCGCACGGCCCTGGAGCACCTCCTCGGCACCGATCCGGCGGCGGCGCTCGAGATGGCCGGGGCGCTGTGGTTCTTCTGGTTCTCCTGCGGGCACGTGCACGAGGGCCGGGGGTTCCTGGAGCGGGCCCTGCGCACGGCCCCGCGGGCGGGCGCGGGGTACGCGCAGGGGCTGTGGGCGCTCGGGCTGACCATGGCGCTCCAGGGGGAGATGGACGCGGTCCGGGAGCTCGGCGACCGGTGCACCGCCGCGGCGGCGGGGGTGGCCGACCCGGAGGCGGAGGTGCGGGCGGTGCATCTGCGGGCGCTGTCCCTGCTGCTGCCCGGGGACCCGGCGCAGGCCCTGGAGCTGGCGGGGCCGCGGGCGCGCGCGCGGCACACCGGGCCGGCGGACGGCGCCGGGCAGCTCCTGTGCCGGCTGGTGACCGCCTACGCCCTGTGCGATCTGCAGCGCTTCGAGCAGGCCGCCGAGGAGGCGCGGGGGCTGCGCGAGGCGTGCGCGGACCTGGACGAGCGGTGGCTGCGGGCCTATGCGGACTACGTCCTGGCCGTCGCGGCGTTCGGGCTCGGGCACGCGGAGGAGGCGGCCCGGCACGTACGGGCGATGCTGTCGGGCAAACGGCTGCTCGGCGACCGCATCGGCATCGCGCTCGGCCTGGACCTGCTGGCGGCGGCCGTCGCGGCGCTGGGCGACGGGGAACTCGCGGCCCGGCTGCTGGGCACGGGGCACGCCTGGTGGCGCACGGTGGGCCGGCCCCAGATGGGCTCGCCCTCGCTGACGGCCCTGCGGGAGCGGGGCGAGCGGCAGGCCCGCGCGGCGATCGGCGACGCGGCCTTCGAGAGCGCTTTCCTGTGCGGCGCGGCTGCGCCCACCGGCTGACGGCAGCCGGCGGGCCGCGGACGTTCTGAACTGCTGCTGTACCGGGCTCCCGTCAGTACGGGAGGGTTCTGCCCGACGGTGTACGCAGGTCCAGGTCTCGGGGAGCGGGCTTGGGAACGGGCTTGCGGATCAGCTGTTGGCGCATGCGGCCTCCTCGCTCAGACCAGGGCCGGGCGGCGGGGTTCCACCACGCGGCCGTCGGGGAGCAGCTCACCGGTGTCGTCGAAGATCACCAGGCCGTTGCACAGCAGGCTCCAGCCCTGTTCGGGATGGAAGGCCACGGTGCGGGCGGCGTCGTGGTCGGCGCTGTCGGCGGACGGGCAGGGGGGCTGGTGGGAGCACATGGCGCACCTCCTCGCTGTGTGGCGCGGGAAGCCGGCGGTCACCCGGTCGATTCCGCGATCCACGGTGGCGGTGAGTATTACTGATCGCCACCCCCGGACGGAACCCATATTCGCGGTCCAGTTCAGGGTGTGTATGCCCGCTCACCATCTGCTCATGCCCGGTATGCGGATCGTTCACCGAAGGCGTACGGCCGGCTCCGGCCCGGCCGCTGCCGACGGCCCTGGAAGGGCGCGGGGGGCGGGGCCCCGCCGCCCGCGTCCGGTCACGGTGCGCAGCCGCCCGCGGACACCGGAGCGCACCTCGGGCCGGCCGCGCGAGTGGCCAGGATCACGTCCGGCGCCCCGGGTGGAAACCGCGGTCCGGACGGCGGTCCACGGAGGCTAGGGTTCCGTGATCACCGCCCGGTGGTCAGCGCGAGAGCGAGGAGGATCCCGTGGCCACTCCGCCACCGCAGCACGGCGCCGGCCCGTACCCGCCGTACAGCCCCCAGCAGGGCGGCCCCTACGGCCCGTACGCCGCCGGGCCGGGCCTGCCGGGCCTGCCGGGCCTGCCGGGCCCGTACGGCGTGCCCCAGTACGAGTGCCGGATCTGCGGGTCGGTGCCCGCGGCCCCGGCGACCGTGCGCGGGCACCAGGGGATGCTCGTCCTGATGCGGTTCCTGCGGGCGGAGGGGCCGCTGTGCCGCAACTGCGGGCTCGCCACCTACCGGCGGATGACCTCGGACACCTTGTGGCAGGGCTGGTGGGGTCCGCTGTCGCTGTTCATCACGCCCGTGACGCTGCTGATGAACCTCGGCCCGAGGGCGGCCTTCCACCGGCTGGCTCCCCCGTCGGGCAGCATCCTGCCGCCGCTCGACCCGGGCAGGCCGCTGTGGCGCCGCCCGCCGGCCCTGGTCCTGCTCGTGCTGACCGTCCTGCTCTCCTTCTCGCTGCCGACCCTGATCGTGCTGGGCATCCTGGCCGGGGAGGACAAGCCCGCGGCCCTGACCGTCGGGAGCTGCGTACGCAACCTGGGCGACTGGAAGGACCAGGAGCTGCTGGTGGTGGACTGCGGCTCGCTGGACGCCCAGTACCGGGTGCACGCGCCCCCCTGCGCCGGCCTGGAGTACATCACGGACCTGAAGTACAGCGCGGACGGCACGGATTACAGCTGCCTGACGCCGCTGCACTAGCCCTGCGGCCCCCTCGGCGCCGGCATGCCGAAGCCCCCGGACGCCGGCGTCCGGGGGTGCCGCGGGCGCGCCGTCCGGCCCGGGCTAGCGGATCGGCATGCCGGAGAGGGTGCGGGCGATGACCAGCCGCTGGATCTCGCTCGTCCCTTCGAAGATCGTGTAGATGGCCGCGTCGCGGTGCATGCGCTCCACCGGGTACTCGCGGGTGAAGCCGTTGCCGCCGAGGATCTGGACGGCCTGGGCGGTGACCTTCTTGGCCACCTCGCTGGCGAACAGCTTCGACATGGAGCCCTCGGCCGAGGTGAACGGCTTGCCGGCCACCGCCATCCAGGAGGCACGCCACACCAGCAGCCGGGCCGCGTCGATCTGGGTGCGCATGTCGGCGAGCTGGAAGGCGACGCCCTGGTTGTCGATGATCGGCCGGCCGAACTGGGTGCGGGTGCGGGCGTAGTCGAGGGCGACCTCGTACGCGGCGCGGGCCGTGCCGACGGCCATCGCGCCGACGGCCGGGCGGGAGGCCTCGAAGGTGGCCATGGCGGCGTTCTTCACGCGCTCACCGCCCCCGGCCTTCGCCTTCTCCCGGGCCCGGGCGAGCCGCTCGTCCAGCTTGTCCTTGCCGCCCAGCAGGCAGGAGCCGGGGACGCGGACGTCCTCCAGGACCACCTCGGCGGTGTGGGAGGCGCGGATGCCGTGCTTCTTGAACTTCTGGCCCTGGGACAGGCCCGGGGTGTTCGGCGGCACGATGAAGGAGGCGTGCCCCTTGGTGCCGAGCTCGGGGTCGACGACGGCGACGACGATGTGGACGTTGGCGATGCCGCCGTTGGTCGCCCAGGTCTTGGTGCCGTTCAGCACCCACTCGTCCTTGGCCTCGTCGTAGACGGCCCGGGTGCGCATGGCGCCGACGTCGGAGCCGGCGTCCGGCTCGGAGGAGCAGAAGGCGGCGACCTTCACCTCGTCGGGCGTGCCGTACATCTGCGGGATCCAGGTGCCGATCTGCTCCTCGGTGCCGTTGGCGAGGACGCCTATGGCGGCGAGGCCGGTGCCGACGATCGACAGGGCGATGCCGGCGTCGCCCCAGAACAGCTCCTCCATGGCCATCGGGATGCCGAGGCCGGTGGGGTCGAAGAACTGCTGCGCGTAGAAGTCGAGGGAGTAGATGCCGACCTTGGCAGCCTCCTGGATGACGGGCCAGGGGGTCTCCTCGCGCTCGTCCCATTCGGCGGCCGCGGGCCGGATGACATCGGCGGCGAAGCCGTGGATCCAGTCCCGGACCTGCTTCTGCTCCTCGGTCAGCTCCATCGTGAACTCCGCCAACGTCCCTCCCCTGTGCATCCGCCAGCTGCGTTACTGGCGGTAACCCCATCGGTGGCCACAGTCTGTTACCGACGAGTAAGGCTGTCAAGCAGGACGGGGCCCCACCGGCCGATTCGTTCGCCGGGGTGCCCGGGGTGTTACGTTGCGTGGGCGTCACGCACCATCGCAAGGGCGGGGAGAGAACACGTCATGGAGACCACGCAGCAGGCCGGCGAACCGGGAACGGCCGAGCGCCGCCGGCGGGAGCTGCTCGAAGCGGCCGACCGCGTCGTGCTCAGGGACGGCCCCAAGGCCTCCATGAACGCCATCGCCGCGGAGGCCGGCATCACGAAGCCGATCCTCTACCGGCACTTCGGCGACAAGGCGGGCCTGTACCAGGCCTTGGCCGTCCGGCACACCGACGGCCTGCTCGACTCCCTGCGGGCCGCGCTCGACGCCCCGGCCGAGCGCCGCAGCCGGGTGGAGTCCACCCTGGACACCTACCTCGCGGCCATCGAGGCCCGCCCGCAGGTGTACCGCTTCCTGATGCACCCGACCGAAGACTCGCACGCCGCCGAGCGCGGCTTCGACGTCGGCAAGCACTCGGCGCCGCTGCTGCGCCGGCTCGGCGAGGAGCTGGCCGAGGTGATCAGCGAGCGCGTGGACCTCGGCCCCGGCGGCGAGCAGCTCGCCCGGATCTGGGGCCACGGGATCGTCGGCATGATGCACGCGGCGGGCGACTGGTGGCTGGCCGAGCGGCCGTGCGGCCGTGCGGAGTTGGTGGCCGGACTGACCGACCTGCTGTGGGGCCGCCTGGCCACCGCGGGCGACCGCGCGGACGGCCCGGGCTTCTAGTGCCGTGACGGAAGGGTTCAGCCCTGGAGGGCGTGCGCGCCGCGCGCGCCCCAGGGCGTCCGGCGGATCGCCCGGTGCAGCCGGCGGGCCCGCAGCCCCGTGACGCGCTCCGCGTAGACGGTGCCGTCCAGGTGGTCGCACTCGTGCTGCAGGCAGCGGGCGAAGAACCCGGTGCCCGTGATCCGCACCGGTGCGCCGTCCGAGGTGACGCCCTCGACGACGGCGCGGTCGAAGCGGGCCGTGCCGGCCTCCAGGCCCGGCAGCGACAGGCAGCCCTCGGGGCCGACGTACTCGTCGCCGTCCGCCTCGACCAGGCGCGGGTTGACGATGTGCCCGACGTGGCGGACGTCATCGTCGTCGGGGCAGTCGTAGACGAACACCCGCTGCCCGACACCGATCTGGTTGGCGGCGAGGCCGACGCCCTCGGCCGCGTACATCGTGGCGAACATGTCCTCGATCAGCCGGTCGAGGTCCGGGCCGAACGCGGTGACCTCCGCGCAGGCCGAGTGGAGCACCGGGTCGCCCAGGAGGCTCATGGTGCGGACGAGACCGGTGGTGCCGGGAATGACGCGCTGTCGCATGGCGGTAAGCGTACGACGGGCGAATATATGAGGAGATCCGCGGCGACCTGGGGCGCCGCGGTCAAGGCCCCGGCCGGTACTGGATAGGCTGGGGCCGACCGACGCAAGGAGGACAAGGGACGATGGCAGGCAACACGGAGCCGCTTTCGCCGCGGGCCAAGCTGGCCGTGACGGCGGGCAGGGCCGCGGCGGCGGTGTCGCGGGCCGCGGGACGCGGAAGCGGATCGGTGATCGGCGGCAAGGTCGCACTCAAACTCGACCCCGATCTCCTCGGAGCGCTGGCGCAGCATCTCGACGTCGTCCTCGTCTCCGCGACGAACGGCAAGACCACGACCACCCGACTGATCGCCGAGGCCCTGCGGGCCAGCGGCCCGGTGGTCTCCAACGCGCTCGGCGCGAACATGCCGGCCGGCATCACCTCCGCCCTCGCGGGCGGCTCGGACGCCAAGTACGGCGTCATCGAGGTGGACGAGAAGTACCTCGCGGGCGTGGCCCGGGACGTCACCCCCAAGGTGATCGCCCTGCTGAACCTCTCCCGCGACCAGCTGGACCGCGCCGCCGAGACCCGCATGCTCGCCGAGAAGTGGCGCGAGGGCCTGCAGGGCTCCAAGGCCGTGATCGTCGCCAACTGCGACGACCCGCTGATCGTGTGGTCGGCCTCGTCCTCGCAGAACGTGGTGTGGGTCGCCGCCGGCCAGGAGTGGAAGGACGACGCCTGGTCGTGCCCCTCCTGCGGCGGTGTGATGCAGCGCCCCGGCGACGACTGGTTCTGCGGTGAGTGCGGCTTCCGCCGGCCGACCCCGAGCTGGGTGCTCTCCGGCGACCACGTGCTGGACCCGCACGGCTCCGCCTGGCCGATCAGCCTCCAGCTGCCCGGCCGCGCCAACAAGGCCAACGCCGCCACCTCGGCCGCCGTCGCCGCCGTCTTCGGCGTCCCGCCGCAGGTCGCGCTGGAGCGGATGTACCAGGTGCAGGCGGTCGCCGGCCGCTACGACGTGGTGAACTTCCAGGGCCGCGAGCTGCGCCTGCTGCTCGCGAAGAACCCGGCCGGCTGGCTCGAAACGTTTTCGCTGATCGACCAGCCGCCGGCCCCGGTGATCCTCTCGGTGAACGCGCGCGGCGCCGACGGCACCGACACCTCCTGGCTGTGGGACGTGGACTACCCGCGCCTCGCCGGCCACCCGATCTTCGTGATCGGCGACCGCAAGCTGGACCTGGCGGTCCGCCTGGAGGTCGCGGGCCTGGACTTCCGCGTCTGCGAGACCCTCGACGAGGCCGTGCAGCTGGCGCCGCCCGGCCAGATCGAGCTGATCGCCAACTACACCGCCTTCCAGGACGTCCGCCGCCGCGTCGGCAACTAGTACTCATACCCAGAGGACACAAGAGCATGAGCGACAACAGCCTGCGTCTGGTGTGGGTCTACCCCGACCTGCTCAGCACGTACGGAGACCAGGGCAACGCCCTCGTCGTCGAGCGCCGGGCCCGCCAGCGCGGCCTGGACGTGCAGCGCGTGGACGTGCGCAGCGACCAGCCCATCCCGACCTCCGGTGACATCTACCTCATCGGCGGCGGCGAGGACCGGCCGCAGCGGCTGGCCGCCGAGCGCCTGCTGCGCGACGGCGGCCTGGAGCGGGCCGTCTCGAACGGGGCGATCGTCTTCTCCGTCTGCGCCGGCTACCAGATCCTCGGCAACGAGTTCGTCAACGACATGGGCGAGCGCCAGCCGGGCCTGGGCCTGCTGGACGTCGTCACCGTGCGCGGCGAGGGCGAGCGGTGCGTCGGCGACGTGCTCGCCGACATCGACCCCCAGCTGGGCCTGCCGCAGCTGACGGGCTTCGAGAACCACCAGGGCGTCACGCACCTCGGCCCGTCCGCCAAGCCGTTCGCCCGCACCCGCATCGGCCGCGGCAACGGCACCGGCGACGGCACCGAGGGCGCGTACAACGACACGGTGTTCGGCACGTACATGCACGGCCCCGTGATGGCCCGCAACCCGCAGATCGCGGACCTGCTGCTGAAGCTGGCCCTCGACGTGAACGCGCTGCCGCCCGTCGACGACCGCTGGTACGAGGCGCTGCGCGCCGAGCGCATCGCGGCGGCGACGCAGCCCGCGTAACCCCGGCGCCACCCGGCGTTCGGCCCGGATTCCGCTTGCGGGGTCCGGGCCGTCGTGCGTTCCGGCGTACGCCCGGCTCTCGCCCGCCGTGCGTTCGCACAAGGATCCCGGGCAGTGCGTGGAGGATGGTTCAGTCCGGTGCCGATCCGCTTGTAGGGTGACGGGTAGTTCCAACCGGACGACGTGGTCCGGTCGTCGGCCCACGTTGCAAAGGTTCTCTGTGCCATGCGCATTGGTGTGCTCACTTCCGGTGGCGACTGCCCCGGTCTCAACGCCGTCATCCGCTCCGTCGTGCACCGCGCCGTCGTCGACCACGGCGACGAGGTGATCGGCTTCCACGACGGCTGGCGCGGCCTCCTGGAAGCGGACTACCGCAAGCTCGACCTCGACGCGGTGGCCGGCATCCTCGCCCGCGGCGGCACCATCCTCGGCTCCTCCCGCGTCCAGCCCGCACACCTGCGCGACGGCGTGGAGCGGGCCCGCGGGCACGTCGCGGACCTCGGCCTGGACGCCATCATCCCGATCGGCGGCGAGGGCACCCTGAAGGCCGCCAACCTGCTCTCGCAGGCCGGCCTGCCGATCGTGGGCGTGCCGAAGACCATCGACAACGACATCGCCTCGACCGACGTCACCTTCGGCTTCGACACCGCGGTCGGGGTCGCGACCGAGGCCCTGGACCGGCTGAAGACCACCGCCGAGTCGCACCAGCGCGTGATGGTCGTGGAGGTCATGGGCCGCCACACCGGCTGGATCGCCCTCCACTCGGGCATGGCCGCCGGCGCGCACGCGATCGTCGTGCCGGAGCGCCCCTTCGACATCGAGGAGCTGACGGCGATCGTCGGCGAGCGCTTCTCCGCCGGCAAGCGGTTCGCGATCGTCGTGGTCGCCGAGGGCGCCAAGCCGCGCCCCGGCTCCATGGAGTACCAGCAGGGCGGCAAGGACCAGTACGGCCACGAGCGCTTCGCCGGCATCGGCAACATCCTCGCCGTCGAGCTGGAGCGGCGCCTGGGCAAGGAGGCCCGCCCGGTCATCCTGGGGCACGTCCAGCGCGGCGGCACCCCGACCGCGTACGACCGCGTCCTGGCCACCCGCTTCGGCTGGCACGCGGTGGAGGCGGCGCACCGCGGCGAGTTCGGGATGCTGACCGCGCTGCGCGGCACCGACATCGAGATGGTGCCGCTCGCGGAGGCCACCTCGACCCTCAAGACGGTCCCGGACGCGCGCTACGCCGAGGCGGAGACCGTTCTGTAGCCCTTTCCTCCTTTCTGTCGCCGCCCCCGGTCGCAGCTGCGGCCGGGGGCGGCACTACTGTGGTGGGGCACCACGGTCAAGGGAGAACAGATGGATCACAGCGGGCACGGCATGGACATGCACATGGACATGGACCTGCCGCCGTTCACCCTCGGGCGTGGTCTGGAGTTCTCCTTCGACGCCTTCTTCCTGATCGGCTCGCTCGTGGGCCTCGGGCTGTACCTGTGGGGCGTGGCGCGGCTGCGCCGGCGCGGCGACGCCTGGCCCGTGGGCCGGACCGTCGCCTTCGCCGCCGGTGTGCTGAGCGTGGCCCTGGTGATGTGCACCAAGCTGAACGACTACGGCATGGTGATGTTCAGCGTGCACATGGTCCAGCACATGGTCATCAGCATGCTCTCGCCGATCCTCCTGCTGCTGGGCGCCCCGGTCACGCTCGCGCTGCGCGCGCTGACGCCCGCCGGACGGGGCCGCAAGGGACCGCGCGAGCTGCTGCTGATGCTGCTGCACAGCCGCTACATGAAGGTGATCACCCACCCGGCGTTCACCATCCCGATGTTCATCGCCAGCCTCTACGCCCTGTACTTCACCCCGCTCTTCGACTTCCTCATGGAGAGCAAGGCCGGGCACATCGGCATGATGGTGCACTTCCTCGCCGTCGGCCTGGTGTTCTTCTGGCCGATCATGGGCGTGGACCCGGGCCCGCACCGCCCCGGCTACGTGATGCGGATGCTGGAGCTCTTCGCCGGGATGCCCTTCCACGCGTTCTTCGGCATCGCGCTGATGATGGCCAGCGAGCCGATGATCAGCACGTACAAGAACCCGCCGGCCTCGCTCGGCATCGATCCGCTGCTCGACCAGCAGTGGGGCGGCGGCATCGCCTGGGCCTTCAGCGAGATCCCCTCGGTGCTGGTGCTGATCGCCCTGATGTACCAGTGGTACCACTCCGAGCAGCGGGCGGCGAAGCGCGCCGACCGGGCCGCCGAGCGCGACGGCGACCAGGAGCTGGAGGCGTACAACGCCTATCTCGCCTCGCTCCGCGCGCGTGGCCAGTAGCGCGATCCCGCTCCTGCGCGCCACCATGGGGCATGACCGGATCCGTTAAGGCGATGGCCGTGATGACCTTCGCCGCCCTGGTGGCCGTCGCCACGTACTCCGTGGCCCTCGGCAGCAACGGCTGGCTGTGGTTCGGCTGGGTGGTCCTGGGCCTCCTCACCGCCGGTATGGCGGCCTCCCGCAGCAGCTGAGACTGCCCCCGCGGGTCGCCCGGCGTCCCGCATTTTCCCCGTGTCCGCCCTCTCGGGCCCGGCGACGACTGTCCGTACGATGGCGGTGACAACGGGACGGCGACGGGAGCGGCCTGGTGTTCTACCACTTGCTCAAGTACGTGTTCCTCGGGCCGCTGCTGCGGCTGCTGTTCCGGCCGCGCATCGAGGGGCTGGAGAACATCCCGGCCGAGGGCGCCGCGATCGTCGCGGGCAACCACCTGTCGTTCTCCGACCACTTCCTGATGCCCGCGATCCTGAAGCGGCGGATCACCTTCCTCGCCAAGGCGGAGTACTTCACCGGGCCCGGGCTCAAGGGCCGGCTGACCGCCTTCTTCTTCCGCAGCGCCGGGCAGATCCCCGTCGACCGCTCGGGCCGGGACGCGGGCCGGGCCGCGATCCGCGAGGGGCTGGCCGTACTGGCACGGGGCGAACTGCTCGGCATCTACCCCGAGGGCACCCGCTCGCACGACGGCCGGCTGTACAAGGGCAAGGTCGGGGTGGCCGCGATGGCGCTCGGCGCCGGGGTACCGGTCGTACCGTGCGCCATGGTGGGGACCTTCGAGATCCAGCCGCCCGGACAGAAGATCCCGAACATCCGGCCGGTCACCATCCGCTTCGGCCGGCCGCTGGACTTCTCCCGCTACGCCGGCATGGAGGGCGAGCGGGCCGTGCTGCGCGCGGTCACCGACGAGATCATGTATGCCGTCCTGGAACTGTCCGGCCAGGAGTACGTCGACCGGTACGCGGCCGAGGTCAAGGCCGAGGAGGAGGAAGCACGGAAGAAGGCCCGGCGCAGGACGCGCTGAGCCTTCTCCCGTGCGAAGGGGCCTACGGCCCGCTGCCCGTGCGACGGGGTCAGCGGACGGCCGGCAGCTCCTCCTGCGCGGGCAGGGCGGACGCCGCCGGGGCGTCGGCGAGCGCCTTCGCGGCGGCCGGGGCCGGGGCGACCGGGGCGGCGTGCGGACCGCACACCACGTCCTTGGCGTCGACCTTGCCGTGGAGCAGGTAGTCGTCCACGCGGGTGTTGATGCAGGGGTTCACCAGGCTGGTGACACCGTGCGAACCGGCGTTCTGCTCGGTGATCAGGCGCGAGCCGGCGAGGCGGCGGTGCAGCTCGACACCACCCTTGTACGGGGTGGCCGCGTCACGCTCGGACTGGACGATCAGCACCGGGGGCAGGCCGTACTTGGCACCGACGGCGATCGGCTTGCTCTGCTTGGACTTCCAGGTCGCGCAGGGCAGGTTCATCCAGGCGTTCGACCAGGTCAGGAACGGGTACTTCTGGTGCAGCGCCGAGTTGTCCCGGTCCCACTTCGTCCAGCTGGTGGGCCACTTGGCGTCGGCGCACTCGACCGCGGTGTACACCGCGTTGCTGTTCTCCGAGGCGATGTTGCCCTGGATGTCGGACATGTCCGGGGCGATCGCGTCGACCAGCGGCTTCTCGTCACCGGCGGCCCAGGCGCTGAACGCCTGCGCGACCGGGACCCATGAGGAGTCGTAGTACGGGGCGCCCTGGAAGAAGTTGATCAGCTCGGCCGGACCGGCGACGCCGCCGAGCGGCTTGGCCTTGGCCTGGGCGCGCAGCTGCTGCCACTTCGCCTCGACCTTGGCGCGCGTGTCACCGAGGTGGAAGGAGGCGTCGTTCTTGGCGACCCAGTCCTGCCAGTCGTTCCAGCGCATCTGGAAGGCGACGTCCTGCTCGAGGTTGGCCTCGTACCAGATGTTGTCCTGCGCCGGGTTGACCACGCTGTCGACGATCATGCGGCGCACATGGGTCGGGAACAGGGTCGCGTAGACCCCGCCGAGGTAGGTGCCGTAGGAGACGCCGAGGTAGTTCAGCTTCTTCTCGCCGAGGGCGGCGCGGATGACGTCCAGGTCACGCGCGATGTTCGGCGTGGTCATGTACGGGAGCATCTCGCCGCTGCGCTCCTTGCAGCCGTCCGCGTACTCCGCGGCGAGCTTGCGCTGGGCGCTCTTGTCGGCCTCGGTGTCCGGGACCGGGTCCGCCTTCGGGGCCTTGACGAACGCCTGCGGGTCGATGCAGGAGATCGGCGCCGAGTGGCCGACGCCGCGCGGGTCGAAGCCCACGAAGTCGTACGCCTTGGAGGTGTTCACCCACAGCGGGGACTTGGTGGTGGACCGGCGCGGGAAGCGCATGCCCGAACCGCCGGGGCCGCCGGGGTTGTACAGGAGGGCGCCCTGGCGCTCTTCCTTGGTGCCGGTGCTGACGGCGCGGTCGACCGCGATGTCGATGGTCTTGCCGAACGGCTTGGCGTAGTCGAGCGGGACCTTGACCCAGCCGCACTGGATCGGGGCCGCGAAGCCCCAGTCGGCGGGGCAGTCCTTCCACTCGATCCCGGTCCGGGCGGCGCGGGCGGCGGCGAGCTGCGCGCCGATCGCCTCCGGAACCGAGCCGGTGCCGGACGCGGTCGCCGCCGCTGCCGGCGGTGCCAGCAGCAGGCCCGCGGCCAGCGCTCCGGTGATCAGAGTGGCAGCGCTCCCCAGCGCTGCTTTGCTTATCACGTGGTTGTTCCCCCTGCATCAGGCCCGGCCGGACACGGCCGGGTTGGGTCGGGTTGGTCGTGCGAATGCAAGGGGATCCTTTCGCCTGACCTACACCTGACAACAGACCAAGGTCGGGTTTCTTTGCCAACCCGATAACCGGAGAGGCGTGTACCGCTGAGCGGTGTCTGATTCGCCCCAGGTTCGCCCAGCAGTCACCAGCCGTACGTGCGACACGCCGCATCCAGGAGACCGCGCAGCCTCAGCGCGTCCGGCGCAAGTGCCGTCACCAGCACGGCGGGACCGGCCAGCGGGGTGACCACGGCGAACTCCCCCAACACGGCCGCGGCGGGCGGTGCCCCGGCGAACCCCGGCTGGACGACCAGGAGCTGACCCAGCGCCCGGTGCCCCGCGAGCCCCGCCGGGCCGTCCCAGCCGCCGGGCGCGCCCGGACCGCAGGCGAGCTCCTGGTCCAGCAGCGGACGGCCGTCCAGGGTGACGGCGAGCCGGCTGCGCAGCAGGCCCGGCTCCTCGCCCGTCCGGCCCAGCACCTGCTCCTCGCGCAGCAGGAGCCGGGCTCCGGGGGCGAGTTCGGCGCGGGTGTGCACCCGCAGGTCGCTGCCGCGGACCGAGACCAGCGGCTCCGGCAGCCACCGCACCGCCGCGTCCTCGGCCAGGCTCAGGCGTACGTCGTACCGCGCGGGGGCGCCGCCGCGGCCGGGCAGCGCCAGGGTGGCCGCCGCCGAGGCCAGGGCGAGTCGGGCCCCGGGCCCTGCGGTGGCCTCGACGGTGAGGTGGTCCCCGCCGAGCGGGGCGCTCATCGCGCCGACCAGCATCACGCCGGCCTCGGCTCCGGCGCCCCGGGTGCGGCGCAGCGCGAGCGGCCCTTCGCCGGTGAGCAGCGGCAGGGCGGTCCCGCCGCGCCCGTCGGCGACGGCCCCGATCCGGGCGGTGGCCCGGACCCCGGCCGCGGCGGGCGGCGGGGCCGCGGCCAGGGTCGGGGCGGAAGCGGGCGTGGTCTCGGCCGGCGGAGTCGGCGCGGCAGGGGCAGTGGCGGCAATGGCGAGTGCGGTGGCGGACGCGGCCTCGGCCGGCGGGGCGGTGGCGGGTGGGGCGGTCACCGTGCGGTCCAGGCGGCGAGCCGCTCGCGCACCCACGCGGCCACCGGGGCGACGCCCTCCTCGCCGCGCAGGGACTGGAAGGTGACGGGCAGTGCGCCGCGCTGTTCTGCGGCGTCGCGGGCCATCCGGTCCAGGTCGGAGCCGACGTGCGGGGCGAGGTCGGTCTTGTTGACGACGAGCAGGTCGGCGGTGGTGACGCCGGGGCCGCCCTTGCGCGGGATGTCGTCACCGCCCGCCACGTCGATCACGAAGATCTGGGCGTCGACGAGTCCGCGGGAGAAGGTGGCGGTGAGGTTGTCGCCGCCGGACTCGACCAGGATCAGGTCGAGCGGGGCGGACTGCCGGTGCGCTTCCTCCAGCTCCTCCACCGCCTCGAGGTTGGCGGAGATGTCGTCGCGGATCGCGGTGTGCGGGCAGGCCCCGGTCTCCACGGCGGTGATCCGCTCGGGCGGCAGCACGGCCTCGCGCAGCAGGAACTCGGCGTCCTCCCGCGTGTAGATGTCGTTGGTGACGACGGCCATGGACAGTTCGGTGCGCAGGGCACGGCAGAGCGCGGCGACGGTGGCGGTCTTGCCGGAGCCGACGGGTCCGCCGAGACCGATGCGCAGGGCGCGGCGCGAGCCGTCGGCGCGGACGGGCTCGGCACTGTGGGTGTGGCGCTCGGGGAAGGTCGTGGCGTGGTCGAGGTGCATGGGGCGCTCCAGGGGTTCGGAGGTGGGGCCGGGGTGGCCGGTGTGGCGCGTCGGCCGGACGGGTCGGGCCTGGTCAGGACGCGAACAGCCGTACCGGCCAGTCGGCATGGATCTCCGCCGCGATCTCCAGCAGCGGCGAGGAGGCCGCGGGCAGGGCCTCGGGCCCTTCGATCCGGGCCCGCTGCGCGGCCTGTACGGCCAGCTCGGCCACCGCGTCGAGCTCGGCGGCGAGGCGGGCCAGGACCCCGCTCGCCTCGAAGGGGTCCAGGCCGAGCAGTCGCACGGTGGCGGTGGCGGGCCCGCTGACGCTCTCGTACGCCGTCACGTGCGCGGCGTCGAGCGGCCCGAGCCCGGCGGCCCGGGCGGTGAGGCCGAGCACCACGGGCTGGTGCGTCCCGCGCGGGAACGCGGCGGCCAGGGCGTCGAGTTCCGCCGCGGGCCAGGTGGCCCGGGCGGCGCGCAGCAGCTGCCGGCCGAGCCGCCGGGCCGCGGTGCGCAGGGCGGGCGAGGGGGTGCGGGCGTCGGCGGCGGCGTCGAGGACGGCCGGGTCGAGCCCGAGGGCGGCGGCCGCGGCGAGGGCGGCGGCGGTGAGCCCGGCCGTGTGCAGGCGGCCGCGGCAGAACTCCTCCAGGGAGGCGGCGTCGTGGATGCGGCCCGCCTTGCAGGCGGCCTCCGCCCCGCCGGAGTGGGCGTGGCCCCCGGCGGGGAAGCGGCCGTCCGCGAGGACGAGCAGTGCGGCGAGGCCCATCAGAAGAGGAAGTATCTCTGGGCCATGGGCAGTTCCGCGGCCGGGGCCGGCTCCACCGCTTCGCCGTCGATGGTGACGGTGAAGGTGTCGGCGTCGACCTCGACCCGCGGCATGGCGTCGTTGTTGCGCATGTCCGCCTTGCCGACCTTGCGGGTGCTCTCGATGGCGGTGAACGCCTTGCCGAGGCCGAGCCGTTCGGGCAGGCCGTCGTCGAGTGCCGCCTGCGCGGTGAAGTTCACCGAGTTCAGGGCGGGGGCGCGCCCGTGGGCCCCGTACATCGGGCGGGGCAGCACGGGCTGCGGGGTGGGGATGGAGGCGTTGCCGTCGCCCATCTGCGCGTACGCGATCTGGCCGCCCTTGATGACGGCCTCGGGCCTGACCCCGAAGAACGCCGGGTTCCACAGTACGAGGTCGGCGAGCTTGCCGGTCTCGACCGAGCCGATCTCCCGGGCGAGCCCCTGGGCCACGGCGGGGTTGATCGTGTACTTGGCGACGTAGCGGCGGGCGCGGTGGTTGTCGGCGGGCCCGTCGCCGGGCAGGAAGCCGCGGCGCCGCTTCATCACGTGGGCGGTCTGCCAGGTGCGCAGGACGACCTCGCCGACGCGGCCCATGGCCTGGGAGTCGGAGGAGATGATCGAGATGGCGCCGATGTCGTGCAGGACGTCCTCGGCGGCGATGGTGGAGGGCCGGATCCGGGACTCGGCGAAGGCGAGGTCCTCGGGGACGGCGGGGTTGAGGTGGTGGCAGACCATCAGCATGTCGAGGTGTTCCTCGATGGTGTTGACGGTGTGCGGCCGGGTCGGGTTGGTCGAGCTGGGCAGGACGTTCGGCTCGGAGACCACGGTGATGATGTCGGGTGCGTGCCCGCCGCCCGCGCCCTCGGTGTGGTACGAGTGGATGGTCCGCCCCGCGATGGCGGCGAGCGTGTCGCCGACGAATCCGGCCTCGTTGAGGGTGTCGGTGTGGATCGCGACCTGCGCCCCGGTCTCCTCGCAGACGCTCAGGCAGGCGTCGATGACGGCCGGGGTGGCCCCCCAGTCCTCGTGGATCTTGAATCCGAGGGCGCCGCCGCGCAGTTGGGAGTGCATGCCCTCGCGGGACATGGTGTTGCCCTTGCCGAGCAGGCCGATGTTGACGGGGTAGGCCTCCAGGGCGGCGAACATGCGGGCCAGGTGCCAGGGGCCTGGGGTGACGGTGGTGGCCTTGGTGCCCTCCGCCGGTCCGGTGCCGCCGCCGACGAGGGTGGTGATGCCGGAGGCGAGGGCCTCGTCGATGACGGTCGGGGAGATGAAGTGGACGTGGGCGTCGATGGCGCCCGCTGTGACGATCTTCCCGTTGCCCGCGATGATCTCGGTCTCGGGGCCGATGACGAGGGCGGGGTCCACGCCGTCCATGGTGTCGGGGTTGCCGGCCTTGCCGATGCCGCAGATCCGCCCGTCGCGGATGCCGAGGTCGGCCTTGACGATGCCCCAGTGGTCGAGGACCACCACCCCGGTGATCACGGTGTCGGGGGCGCCTTCGGCGCGGGTGGTGCGGGCCTGGCCCATGGACTCGCGGATGACCTTGCCGCCGCCGAACACGGCCTCGTCTCCTGCGCGTCCGGGGCCGCCGCTGAGGTCCTGCTCGATCTCGATGAAGAGGTCGGTGTCGGCCAGCCGGATCCGGTCGCCGGCCGTCGGCCCGAAGAGGTCCGCGTACGCGCCGCGTTCGAGCTCAGCCATCGAGCGGCCCTCCGGTCTCGCCGCGCAGGCCCGGTACCGTGCGCAGGCCGCCCAGCGGTACGAGTTCCACCTCGGCCGGGATGCCCGGCTCGAAGCGGACGGCGGTGCCGGCGGCGATGTTGAGCCGGAGCCCGCGGGCGGCGGCGCGGTCGAAGTCGAGGCCGGGGTTGGCCTCGGCGAAGTGGTAGTGGGAGCCGACCTGGACGGGCCGGTCGGCAGCGTTGAGCACGGTGAGGCGGGTGACGGGGCGGCCCTCGTTGAGGCGCACCGGTCCGTCCCCGTGGACGATCTCGCCGGGGATCATGCGGCTGCTCCCCCTCAGACGATCGGGTCGTGGACGGTGACGAGCTTGGTGCCGTCCGGGAAGGTCGCCTCGACCTGGACGTCGTGGATCATCTCGGGGATCCCCTCCATGACCTCGGCGCGGCCGAGCACGCTGCGGCCGGAGGCCATGAGCTCGGCCACGGTCCGCCCGTCGCGGGCGCCTTCGAGGATGTGCGCGGTGATCAGGGCCACCGCCTCGGGGTGGTTGAGGAGGACCCCGCGCGCCCTGCGCCTCTCGGCCACGTCGGCGGCCACGTGGATGAGCAGTCTTTCCTGCTCGTGCGGTGTCAGTTGCACTCGTATCACCAAGCTTCCAGGACAAGATCAACATCGCGCCGAACCGACCCTAATGGCCTTCAACACTGTGTTGACCTGCGCATATCCGAGCCAAGCGTGTCTTGCCCAACGCTGAAAAAGGCTTTCCGTCCCGAGCACCACCGCTTTACCGGCGTATGGGTGACCATTGACGGAAGGCCGAAGGCACCACGCTAGGGGCCGCGTTTTTCCGTCGCGTTAACCCACGTTTCGGGGAGGCACCCGGTTCGGCCCGCGGGCCGACTTCAGCGGGTTCCGTATACGGACTCGGATGCGTGCGCGCCGTCGCCGGCCGCTCAGCAGGCGCTGCCGCTCGCGGCGGGGGCCGCGACCGGCCAGGGCAGGGCGATCCACACGGTCTTGCCGCCCTCCTCGGTGGGGCTGACCGAGAGCCGGCCACCCGCCTCGGCGGCGAGCCAGCGGATGATGACCATGCCCCGGCCGTTGTCCTGTTGGACGGCGGCCGGGAGCCGCTTGGGCCAGCGCGGGTGGCTGTCGGTGACCCCGACGCGCAGCCACTCCCCGCGCTCCAGCCGCACGTCGACGGTGAAGGTGGGAGACTGCCCGAAGGTGTGCTGAACGGCGTTGGTGGCCAGCTCGGAGACGATCAGTCTCACGCTGTCCGCGGTGTCGGCCCCGTCGGGCAGGCCCCATTCGGTGAGCACGTCGGCGACGTAGCGGCGGGCGGCGGCGACCGAGGCGGGATCGCTCGGCAGAGTGACGGTTGCTTCCTGGTGGTCTGCCATGGCGACGGTCCCTTTCCCACCGGGGCGCAACCGCCCCGGATCTGCGCTGGACGCCAGAGTGCCACCATCGTCCCGCGGGTGCTGCCGTTCCCCCAAGATATGCATATATCTGTCGCTCAATGCGGTGAACTCTGCTACGGAAGAGCGTATTTGGACGGCAAACTGGTGCGAGCTGTGCCGGTGGAAGGAGGCGGGTATGCAGCACGGTCCCGCGGTGCGCCGGCGCAAGCTCGGCGAGGAACTGCGTGCCCTGCGCGACCGTACCGGACTCACCAGTGGTGAGGCAGCCCGGATCGTCGGCTGGCACCAGTCGAAAATCAGCCGCATCGAAACGGGCCGCAGTGGCGTCAAACCGGAGGACATCCGGCTGTTGCTCGACGCCTACGGTTCGGTGGTGAGCCCGGAGCAGCGGGCGCTGTTGGAGGCCCTGGCGGTGTCGGCGGCCGGCCCCGGTGCGGGCGGCGACGCCGTGCGGGGCCGCCAGTGGTGGCACGACTACCGGGGGCTGCTGCCGCAGGAGTACCGGGACTTCATCAACCTGGAGGCGGGGGCCCGCTCGGCCCGCACGGTGGAACTCTCCGTGGTTCCCGGCCTCTTGCAGACCGCCGAGTACGCGCGGGCGGTGACGCGAGCCGCGCTGGGCGGGCTGCCGGAGCCGAAGGTGGACGCGCTGGTCGACGTACGGTTGGCGCGGCAGTCGGTGCTGCGGGCCGATCCGCCGCTCCAGCTCAGCGCCGTGCTGGACGAGGCGGTGCTGCGGCGGCAGATCGGGGGGGCCCGGGTGATGGCGGCGCAGCTGCGCCATCTGGTGGAGGTGGCACGGCTGCCCCAAGTGAGGCTCCAGGTGCTGCCGTTCAGCGTGGGGGGTCATCTCGGCCTGACCGGACCGTTCGTAATTTTCTCATTTCCGAACATCGCCGATCTGGACGTGGTGGTACTCGACCATTTGACGAGTAGCCTCTATCTGGAGCGGAAGGAAGACCTCGAGGCGTACAGCGCCGCGTTCCGCACCATCCAGGCGCACGCCCTCCCGCCCCAGGACTCGTCGGATCTCATCGGCTCGCTGGCCGACGACGCGTATAAGGAGGCACCCCCGTGTCCGCAACCCCCCTCTCCACCAGCGGACTTCTGATCAGTGCGACCCGGTGGCGGCGAAGCAGCCGCAGCACCGGAATGAACAACTGCGTGGAAACGGCCGTGCTCGACGGCGGCTGCCTGCTGGCCGTCCGCGACTCCAAGCGGACGGACGGCCCGGCCGTGCTCTTCACCGGGCCGGCCTGGGACGGCTTCCTCGCATCGCTACGGGCGGACGTGCTCGTATGACGTGCTGGTATGACGTCCTGACACCCGCACGCCCGCACGCCCGGAGGTCCTAGGGCGCGTCCGCGGCTCCGGCCGGGGCGGTCCGCAGGATCGTCTCGATGGCCCGGTCGATCTCGTCCCCCGTGAGATCGGCCCGAGCGGTCAGCCGCAGCCGGGAGATGCCGTCCGGCACGGACGGCGGACGGAAGCACCCCACGGACAGACCCGCCTCGCGGCAGTCGGCGGCCCAGCGCAGTGCCGCCGCGGCCGAGGGGGCCCGTACCGACACCACGGCCGCGTCCGGCCTGGCCGCGGTCAGGCCGGACGCGGTGAGCCGCCCGTACAGCCGGCCGGCCACCTCGCGGGCCCGCGCGGCGCGCTCCGGTTCGCGCTGCAGCAGCTTCAGGCCCGCCAGCGCCGCGCCCGCGGCGGCGGGCGCCAGCCCGGTGTCGAAGATGAAGGTCCGGGCCGTGTTGACCAGGTGCCGGATCACCTTGGCCGGGCCGAGCACGGCCCCGCCCTGGCTGCCGAGGGACTTCGACAGGGTCAGCGTCGCGACCACGTCGGGCGCCCCCGCGAGCCCGGCCGCGTGCAGTGCGCCGCGGCCGCCCTCGCCCAGTACGCCGAGGCCGTGTGCATCGTCCACGACCAGGGCCGCACCCTCCTCGCGGCAGGCGGCCGCGTACGCGGCGAGCGGAGCCGCGTCCCCGTCCACGGAGAACACCGAGTCGCTGACCAGCAGCGCCCGACCCTCGTGGCTGGCGAGCGTCTTGCGGGCGGCCTCCGGGTCCGAGTGCGGGATCACCGCGGTACCGGCGCGCGAGAGCCGGCAGCCGTCCACGATCGAGGCGTGGTTGCCGGCGTCGGAGACGACCAGGGTGCCCCGGTCGCTGAGCGCGGTGACGGCCGCGAGATTGGCCGCGTACCCGGAGGACAGCACGAGCGCCGCCTCGAACCCGCAGAACCGCGCGAGCTCCCGCTCGAGCTCCCCGTGAAGCTCGGTCGTGCCGGTGACCAGGCGCGATCCAGTGGCCCCGGCTCCCCACCGCTCGGCCGCATCGCAGGCTCCGCGCACGGTCTCGGGGTGCCGCGACAGGCCCAGGTAGTCGTTGCTCGCGAGGTCCAGCAGCGGCGAGTCGGCGGGGCGGGGGCGCAGCGTCCGGACGAGTCCGGCCTGTTCACGGGCCTGCTCCGCCCCGTCGATCCAGGCGAACACGTCATCGGGCTCGGGGCGGGGCTGGGGCATCGGGTCTCCGCGTTTTGTCGGCTGTCCACAGGCGATGCCCGACCCTAACGGGCGGGACTCGAGCGCCAGGTGTGGCGATACACACACTCCGTTCCGGCCATGTTGTGCGATCTCTCCTTGGCCGGGAGTGGTCGTGTGGTCCAGGATCGGCGTCATGGACCTGCTGAACACCCTGGTGGACAAGGGGCTGCGGCGCGAGCTGCCGACCCGCGAAGAGGCGCTCGCCGTACTGGCGACCTCTGACGACGAACTGCTCGACGTGGTGGCCGCGGCCGGCAAGGTGCGCCGCCACTGGTTCGGGCGTCGGGTCAAGCTGAACTACCTGGTCAACCTGAAGTCCGGGCTCTGCCCGGAGGACTGCTCGTACTGCTCCCAGCGCCTGGGCTCGAAGGCGGACATCCTCAAGTACACGTGGCTGAAGCCGGAGGAGGCCTCGGCGGCCGCCGCGGCCGGTGTCGCGGGCGGCGCGAAGCGCGTGTGCCTGGTGGCGAGCGGGCGCGGCCCGACGGACCGGGACGTGGAGCGGGTCGGCAGGACGATCGAGGCGATCAAGGAGCAGAACGAGGACATCGAGGTCTGCGCCTGCCTCGGCCTGCTCACCGACGGCCAGGCGGAGCGCCTGAAGGACGCGGGCGCCGACGCCTACAACCACAACCTGAACACGTCCGAGGCCACGTACGGCCAGATCACCAAGACGCATACCTACGCGGACCGCGTCGACACGGTGCAGAAGGCGCACGCCGCCGGCCTGTCGGCCTGCTCCGGCCTGATCGCGGGCATGGGCGAGAGCGACGAGGACCTGGTCGACGTGGTCTTCTCGCTGCGCGAGCTGGACCCCGACTCGGTGCCGGTCAACTTCCTCATCCCGTTCGAGGGCACGCCGCTGGCCAAGGAGTGGAACCTCACCCCGCAGCGCTGCCTGCGCATCCTGGCGATGGTCCGGTTCGTCTGCCCCGACATCGAGGTCCGCCTCGCCGGCGGCCGCGAGGTCCACCTGCGCAGCATGCAGCCCCTCGCCCTGCAGGTGGTGAACTCGATCTTCCTCGGGGACTACCTCACCAGCGAGGGCCAGGCCGGCCAGGCCGACCTCGACATGATCGCGGACGCCGGCTTCGAGGTGGAGGGCGCCGGTACGTCTTCCCTGCCCGCGCACCGCGCCGACGCCGCCGCGGCGGCTGCCGCTGCCGCGGCTGCTGCCGCGTCCCACGGGCCGTGCGGTTCCGCGGCGGCCGAGGCGGGCTGCGGCTCGGCCTGCGGCGGCTGCTCGGGCCACGGGCACGAGGCCGCACCCGCGCAGGCGGAGCCGGGCGAGGTGCGCCCGGACCTGGTCGCGGTGCGTCGCCGTGGCGCGGGGACGGATCTCGCCCCCAATGCCTGATCCGCAGCACGGCCCGTCCGGGCGCGACGGCATGTCCGAGCGGTACGGCCCGTTGTCGGCCGCCGACCTGCTCGCGCTGGACCGGCAGCACGTCTGGCATCCGTACGGGCCCATGCCCGGGCGGCAGGAGCCGCTGGTCGTCTCCTCCGCCTCGGGGGTCCGGCTGCGGCTCGCCCAGCCCGCACAGGGGCAGGACGAGCTGGTCGACGGCATGTCGTCCTGGTGGTCGGCCATCCACGGCTACAACCACCCGGCGCTGAACGAGGCCGCGGCCGACCAGCTCGGCCGGATGTCGCACGTGATGTTCGGCGGGCTCACCCACGAGCCCGCCGTCCGGCTGGCCGCGAAGCTCGTCGAGATCACCCCGGCCGGCCTGGAGCACGTCTTCCTCGCCGACTCCGGCTCCGTCGCGGTCGAGGTCGCGGCGAAGATGTGCCTGCAGTACTGGCGCTCGATCGGCCGGCGCGACAAGACCCGGCTGATGACCTGGCGCGGCGGCTACCACGGGGACACGTGGACGCCGATGGCCGTCTGCGACCCCGAGGGCGGCATGCACGAGCTCTGGTCGGGCGTGCTGCCGCGCCAGGTGTTCGCCGACGTGCCGCCGGGCGGGTTCTCCGCGCCGGTGGACCCCGCGTACGTGGACCACCTGCGCTCCCTGATCGCCGCGCACGCCGCCGAGCTCGCCGCGGTGATCGTGGAGCCGGTGGTCCAGGGCGCGGGCGGCATGCGCTTCCACAACCCGGGCTACCTGCGGGTGCTGCGCGAGCTGTGCGACGAGTACGACGTCCTGCTGGTCCTGGACGAGATCGCGACCGGGTTCGGCCGCACCGGCGCCCTGTTCGCCGCGGACCACGCGGGGATCACCCCGGACGTGATGTGCCTGGGCAAGTCCCTGACCGGCGGCTACCTCACGCTGGCGGCGACCCTGTGCACGGAGCGCGTGGCGGCGGGCATCTCGCAGGGCGAGGTGCCGGTGCTGGCCCACGGGCCGACGTTCATGGGCAACCCGCTGGCCACGGCCGTGGCGCTGGCCTCGATCGAGCTGCTGCTCGGCCAGGACTGGCAGCGCGACGTCAAGCGGATCGAGGCCGGGCTCCTGGAGGGGCTGGCACCGGCCCGTGAGCTGCCCGGCGTACGGGACGTGCGCGTGCTCGGCGCCATCGGGGTGGTCCAGCTGACGCACGAGGTCGACATGGCGGCCGCCACCCTGGCCGCGGTCCGGGAGGGCGTGTGGCTGCGTCCGTTCCGCGACCTCGTCTACACGATGCCGCCGTTCGTGACGGGCGACGCCGACGTGGCCCGGATCTGCCGCGCGGTGTGCGCGGCGGCGAAGGAGGGCTGAGATGGGCGTCCTCGTCGTGTCCGGCACGGGCACGGAGATCGGCAAGACCGTGGTCACCTCCGCGATCGCGGCCGCCGCGGCGGCCGGGGGCCGTTCGGTGGCGGTGCTCAAGCCCGCCCAGACGGGTCTGGAGCCGGGCGTCCCCGGCGATGCGGCGGAGGCGGCCCGGCTGGCCGGCCCCCGGGTCACGCCCGTGGAACTGGCCCGCTATCCGGAGCCGTTGGCCCCGGACACCGCGGCCAGGCGGGCGGGGCTGGCGACCGTGTCGCCGGAGGCGGTCGCGGAGGCCGCGCAGAAGCTCGCCGCCTCGCACGACCTGGTCCTGGTGGAGGGGGCGGGCGGGCTGCTGGTCCGCTTCGACGAGGCGGGCCGCACCCTGGCGGACGCGGCGCGGCTGCTGGACGCCCCGGTCCTGGTGGTCGCCCCGGCGGCCCTCGGCACCCTCAACTCCACGACCCTGACGGCCGAGGCCCTGCGGGCCCGCGGGCTGAGCGCGCGCGGCGTGGTCATCGGCAGCTGGCCCGCCGAGCCCGACCTGGCCTGCCGCTGCAACCTCGCGGACCTGCCGGAGTCGTCCGGGCTGCCGCTGCTGGGGGCGGTTCCCGAGGGCTCCGGGGCGCTGTCCCCCGAGGCCTTCCGGGCCGCGGCGCCGGCGTGGCTGGCCCCGGAACTGTCGGGGACCTGGTCGGCAGAGTCCTTCCTGGCCGCCTGGCCGGCCTGACCGGTCCTGGGCCTGGCCGGTTTGACCGGCCTGACCGGCCCGGCCTGGCCCGGCCGCCGCTCGCATGTCGAAGCGCCCCGTCCCCCGGACGGGGCGCTTCGGCGTTCGCTCACCCGTTCAGCGGCTTGACCCAGCGCGTCCAGTGGTCCTCGGGGTGGTAGCCGGCCGCGCCCCACGCCCCGTGCGCCTGCTCGTTGCGGTCGAGCACCATCGCATCGGCGCGCCTCCCGCCGAGCTCGGTGAAGCGCTCCTCGGCGGCGGCCAGCAGGGCCGAGCCGATCCCGCGGCGGCGGTGCTCCGGATGCACCGCGAGCCGGTAGAGGTGGCAGCGCCAGCCGTCGAACCCGGCGATCACGGTCCCGACCAGCTCCCCGTCGCGGCGGGCCAGCAGCAGCGCCTGCGGGTCGCGCGCGTGCAGGCGGCCGATTCCGGCGAGGTCGTCGCTGATGCTCGTCCCCTCCGCGGCCGTCTCCCAGAAGTCCAGGACGGCGGCGAGATCGTCGCTCGAGGCGGGTCCGATATGAAGATCACTCATCCTTGGATCCCATCACCCGCTCGCCGCTCCACCCAAAGGATGAAGCCTGCGCTTTGCCGATCCTTTACCATGGTGGGCGACGGTTCCTGCTGCCGAAACGCAAGGAAAGGTGTGAGCTTCCGCCCATGGGCGAGCCCCCCGGTATCCGACGTCGCCGTACCCGACACCGCCGCTGCGGCCGACACCGCGCGTCGGCCCTCCTCCTGGCTGATCATGGGAGCGAGGTGACGGACCGATGACCGAAGTGCTCCTGCTCGTCGTGGCACTGCTGCTCTGCCTTGCCTGCGGAGCGTTCGTCGCGGCCGAGTTCTCGCTGACCACCGTCGAGCGCAGCGAGCTCGAACGGGCCGTCGAGCGCGGCGAGCGCGGCGCCGAGAGCGCCCTGACCGCCGTGCGCAGCCTGACCTTCCAGCTGTCCGGCGCCCAGCTCGGCATCACCGTGACCGGCCTGATCATCGGCATGATCTCCAAGCCGTCGATCGCCGCCCTGCTCCAAGGGCCGTTCGAGGCCATGGGACTGTCGGCAGCGGCCGCCTCCTCGACCGCGCTGATGCTCGGAACCGTGCTGTCCACGGTCGCGCTGATGGTCATCGGCGAGCTGGTGCCCAAGAACTGGGCGATCTCCTCCCCGCTGGCCGTCGCCAAGCGCGTCGCGACCATGCAGCGCGTCTTCAGCCGGACCTTCAGGCCGTTCATCAGCCATCTGAACACCACCGCGAACCACCTGGTCCGCCGGTTCGGCCTGGAGCCGGCCGAGGAGCTGGCCTCCGCGCGCACGCCGCAGGAGCTGGTGGCCCTGGCCCGGCACTCGGCCAAGGCGGGCGCCCTGGAGAAGGACACCGCCGAGCTGTTCGTGCGGACCCTGAACCTGGCCGACCTGACCGCGGAGAACGTCATGACCCCGCGCGTCCAGGTCACCGCGCTCGACGTGCAGACCACCGCCGAGGACGTGGCCAACGCGACGCTCGCGACCGGCCTGTCCCGCTTCCCCGTCTACCGGGGCAGCCTCGACACCGTCGTCGGCACCGTCCACATCAAGGACGTGCTGGCCCTGCCCGCCGAGCGGCGCCTGCACCACCCCGTCGCGCAGCTGCTGCGCGCCCCGCTGTTCGTACCGGAGTCCCTCACCGTGGACCGGCTGCTGGACCGGCTCTCCGGCAAGCAGACGATGGCCGTCGTCATCGACGAGTACGGCGGCACCGCCGGCGTGGCCACCCTGGAGGACATCGTCGAGGAGGTCGTCGGCGAGGTGCGCGACGAGCACGACCCGCACGAGACCCCCGACCTGGCCCCCGCCGGAACGGACGACTCCGGGCGCCCCCTGTACTCCGCCGACGGCGCCGCGCGCACCGACCAGCTCCGGCGGATCGGGCTGCGCGTGCCGGACGGCCCCTACGAGACCCTCGCCGGGCTCATAGCCACCGCACTGGGCCGGATCCCGGCCGTCGGCGACAGCCTGGAGCTGGCCGGCTGGCGGATCGACGTGGTGGACGCCCGCGGCCGCCGGGCCGCCCGGGTGCTGCTGCACGCGCCGGCCGCACCCGCGCAGGAGACGGACCGGGAGGGCGAGCGATGACCGTGCTGCAGCTGCTGATCGGCCTGGCGACCCTGGTGGTCAACGCCTTCTTCGTCGGCGCCGAGTTCGCACTGATCTCCGTCCGGCGCAGCCAGATCGAGCCGTACGCCGAGCAGGGCGACCGGCGGGGCCGCGCGGTCCTGTGGGGTCTGGAACACGTGTCGGCGCTGATGGCAGCGGCCCAGCTGGGCATCACCCTGTGCACCCTGGTGCTGGGCGTGGTGGCCGAGCCGGCCATCGCGCACCTGCTGACCCCCCTGTTCGACCTGGTCGGGATCCCCTCCGGGGTGACCCATGCGGTCTCCTTCGTGATCGCGCTGACGCTGGCCACGTACCTGCACATGCTCTTCGGCGAGATGCTCCCGAAGAACGTGGCACTGGCCGAGCCGGTGCGCACCGCGCTGCTGCTGGGGCCGCCGCTGGTCACCCTCACCCGGGCGCTGAAGCCGGTGATCTTCGCGATCAACGCCTTCGCCAACCTCCTGCTGCGGCTGCTGCGGGTGGACGCCAAGGGCGAGGTCTCCGCGACGTTCTCCGACGACGAGCTCGCACGGATCGTGAAGGACTCCAGCGACGCCGGGCTCATCGACGACCGGGCGAGCGAGCGCCTGCACGACGCCCTGGAGCTGGGCCGCCGTCCCGTCCGGGACGTGGTGCTGCCGTCGGACCGCGTGGTCGCGGCCCGGCTGGGCATCACCCCGGCGGGCCTGGAGCGGCTCTCGGCCGAGTCCGGGTACTCCCGCTTCCCCGTGACCGAGGGCCAGGCCCGGATCCTCGGGTACCTGCACGTCAAGGACGCCCTGGACGCCAACGGGGCGGAGCGGGACGCGCCCTTCCCCGCGTCCGCGCTGCGCGCGATCGCCCAGGTGCGGGCGGAGACCCCGCTGGACGACGTCCTCACCGCGATGCGGCGCAGCCGCACGCACCTGGCCGCGGTCCTCGGGCCGGACGGGGCGATGACGGGCCTGGTGACGATGGAGGACGTGCTGCGGGAGCTGTTCGGCCGGCCCGCCTCCGCCTGACGCACGCCGCACCCGCACCCGCCTGCGCGAGGAGTGGGGCGTCAGCGAGCACGAGGTGCGGTCCATCAGCTCACCCGGCGGCCCGCACCCCCTGGGGTGCGGGCCGTTTCGCGTTCTCGGTTCCCCGATTTCTGTAGCGATCGCTAACTTAATCGGATAGGGTCCCTCGTGTAACGACCGCTAGAGAAATCGGGGGGTCCCCTCATGAGCACCGACACGTCCCGCACCGCCTACGCCCGCACCGTCCGCACCGAAAGCGGCGGCCCCGGCCTCCTGCTCGCCCACGGCGGCGGCGGTTCGGTGGAGTCCAACTTCGGGGCGATCCTGGACGACCTGGCCGCCGCGCACAGCGTCGTCGGCGTCGACTACCCCGGCACCGGCGGCACCCCGCGGGCCGAGGGTCCGCTCGACCTCGACGAGCTCGCCGACCAGCTGGTGGCCGCCGCCGACGCCGAGGGGCTGGACCGCTTCGCCGTCCTCGGCTACTCGCTCGGCGGGAACGTCGCCGTCCGCGTGGCCGCCCGGTACCCCGAGCGGGTCACCGCCCTCGTCCTGACGGCCACCTTCGCGCGCGCCGGCAACCGCCTCGGGCTGGCCGCCGACCTCTGGGTCGCGCTGGCCGAGCGCGGGGAGAGGGACCTCCTCGCGCGGCTCCTGGTCCCGCTCACCCTCAGCGAGCAGGTGCTCGAGGGGCTGACCCCCGAGGAGCTGGAGTCCGTGGTGACGGCGACCGCCGCCTCCTTCCCGCCGGGCGTCGGGGACCACGCCGCCCTGGTGCCGGGGGCCGACCTGCGCGCCGAGCTCGCGCGGATAGACGTACCGGCCCTCGTCATCGCGACGACCGAGGACCGGCTCGTGCCGCTCGACCGGCAGCTGGAGATCGCTCAGCGACTGCCGGGCGCCGAGGTCGCGGAACTGCCCACCGGGCACCTTCCGTTCCTGGAGCGCCCGGCCGAGTGGGCGAAGCTCGTCACCGACTTCCTGGCGCGCTGAGGAACGCGAGGCGGGCGCGCTTCGCCGGGAGGTACACCTCCGGCAGGTCGACCTCCGGGAGCTCGACCTCCGGGCCGAGGACGAAGCCCGTCCGCTCCAGGCGCTGGAGGACGTCGTCGTTGCGCGCGTCGGGCTCCGCGACGATGCGGCGGGGCCCTCGGCGCAGTCGTACGTCCGGACAGCGCGAGCGGCCTGCCGCCGCTGCGGGCCGCACCCCGCCGGTACCCGCCCGCCGGGCCCAACCCGGCCCGGCGGGCTGGGGTACCGCCCGGTAGCATCGCTCCCGCCATGGGGATCAATGCGTCTTACACCAGCTTCGTCGCCGTCGGCGACTCCTTCACCGAGGGCATGTCCGACCTGCTCCCGGACGGCTCCTACCGCGGCTGGGCCGATCTGCTCGCCGCCCGGCTGGCCGCGCGGGAGCCGGGCTTCCGGTACGCCAACCTCGCCGTCCGCGGCAAGCTGATCGGGCAGATCGCCGAGGAGCAGGTCCCCGCCGCGGCGGCGATGCGCGCCGACGTGGTGACCCTGGTCGGCGGGCTCAACGACGCGCTGCGGCCCAAGGTCGACATGGGCCGGGTCCGCGGCCACCTGGAGGAGGCCGTCGGCCTCCTCGCCCCCTCCTGCAAGACGCTGGTGCTCATGCGCTCCCCGGGGCGCAACGGCCCGGTGATGGAGCGCTTCCGGCCGCGGATGGAGGAGCTCTTCGCCTTGGTCGAGGAGCTCGCCGCCCGGCACGGCGCCCTGGTGGTCGACCTGTACGGGGCCGAGGTCCTCGGCGACCAGCGGATGTGGGACGTGGACCGGCTGCACCTGACGGCCGAGGGCCACCGGCGGGTGGCGGAGGCGGTCTGGCAGACTCTCGGACTGCCGGCCGAGGAGGACTGGCGCGCCGGCCTCCCGCCGGCCGTGCGGCCGGGCTGGGCGGTGCGCCGCTCGCAGGACCTCGGCTTCGCCCGGCAGCACCTGCTGCCCTGGATCGGCCGCCGGCTGACGGGCCGCTCCTCGGGGGACGGCCGGCCGGCCAAGCGCCCGGAGCTGGTGCCGTACGAGGCCGCCGCCGGCGAGCTGCCCTCGTAGCAAAGCACAATCCGGGGCGGGGGTCCGACCTGCGTAAACGCACAGCGGCGGCCCAAGTAGAATCCCTACACGTGACAGCCAAGCCCCGCATCCCCAATGTCCTGGCCGGCCGCTACGCCTCCCCGGAGCTCGCCGTCCTGTGGTCCCCCGAGTACAAGGTGACGCTGGAGCGGCGGCTGTGGCTCGCCGTGCTGCGCGCCCAGAAGGACCTCGGCATCGACGTCCCGGACGCCGCGCTCGCCGACTACGAGCGCGTGCTCGAGACCGTCGACCTCGCCTCGATCGCCGAGCGCGAGAAGGTCACCCGCCACGACGTGAAGGCCCGCATCGAGGAGTTCAACGCCCTCGCCGGCCACGAGCACGTCCACAAGGGCATGACCTCCCGCGACCTGACCGAGAACGTCGAGCAGCTCCAGATCCGGCTCTCCCTCGAGCTGGCCCGGGACCGCACGGTCGCCGTCCTCGCCCGCCTCGGCAAGCTGGCCGGCGAGCACGCCGAGCTGGTCATGGCCGGCCGCTCCCACAACGTCGCCGCGCAGGCGACGACCCTGGGCAAGCGGTTCGCCACCGCGGCCGACGAGCTGCTGGTCGCCTTCGACCGCCTGGAGGACCTGATCGGCCGCTACCCGCTGCGCGGGATCAAGGGCCCGGTCGGCACCGCCCAGGACATGCTCGACCTGCTCGGCGGCGACGCCGCCAAGCTCGCCGACCTGGAGCAGCGCATCGCCACCCACCTCGGCTTCGCCCAGGCCTTCACCTCGGTCGGCCAGGTCTACCCCCGCTCGCTCGACTACGACGTGGTCACCGCGCTGGTCCAGCTGGCCGCCTCCCCGTCCTCGATCGCCAAGACGATCCGCCTGATGGCCGGCCACGAGCTGGTCACCGAGGGCTTCAAGCCCGGCCAGGTCGGCTCGTCCGCCATGCCGCACAAGATGAACACCCGCTCCTGCGAGCGTGTGAACGGCCTGATGGTCATCCTGCGCGGCTACGCCTCGATGACCGGCGAGCTCGCCGGCGACCAGTGGAACGAGGGCGACGTCTCCTGCTCCGTGGTCCGCCGCGTGGCCCTGCCCGACGCGTTCTTCGCCTTCGACGGCCTGCTGGAGACCTTCCTGACCGTCCTGGACGAGTTCGGCGCCTTCCCGGCCGTCGTGGCCCGAGAGCTGGACCGCTACCTGCCGTTCCTCGCGACCACCAAGGTCCTGATGGGCGCGGTCCGCGCCGGCGTCGGCCGCGAGGCCGCCCACGAGGTCATCAAGGAGCACGCGGTCGCCTCCGCCCTCGCCATGCGCGAGCAGGGCGCCGAGCGCAACGAGCTGCTGGACAAGCTGGCCGCCGACGAGCGGATGCCGCTGGACCGGGCCCAGCTCGACGCCCTGATGGCCGACAAGCTGTCCTTCACGGGCGCCGCCGGCGACCAGGTCTCGGCGGTGGTCTCCCGCATCGAGGCCATCGCGAAGCAGTACCCGGAGGCCGCCGGATACGCACCGGGGTCGATCCTCTGACCCCCGAAGAGCTCGAAGCCGCCCGCGACCGCCTCGTCCCCGACGTGGTCGCGGGCGGTCTGCGTGTGCTGTTCTGCGGAATCAACCCCGGTCTCCTCTCCGCCGCGACGGGCCACCACTTCGCCCGCCCCGGCAACCGCTTCTGGCCCGTCCTGCACCTGTCGGGCTTCACCCCCCGCCGCCTGGCCCCCGCGGAGCAGCAGGAGCTGCTCCTCTACGGCCTCGGCATCACCAACGTCGCCGCCCGCGCCACGGCCCGCGCCGACGAACTGAGCCGCGAGGAACTGATCGAGGGCGGCCGCATCCTGGAGGCCAAGGTGAAGGCGCTGCGCCCCCGCTGGCTGGCCGTCGCAGGCGTCACCGCCTACCGCACCGCCTTCGGCGAACGCCACGCCCGGATCGGCCCCCAGGACCGGACGATCGGCTCCACCCGGATCTGGGCCCTGCCCAACCCCAGCGGGCTCAACGCGCACTGGACCGCCCAGACCATGGCCGAGGAGTTCGCCCGCCTCCGCGCAGCCGCCGACGCGCCCGGTTCCTAGGGCGGGTCGACCACCGTGACCGCGGCCATCAGCTGCGGCGAGTGGTCGGCCCCCCAGTGGGCCGTGTAGACGGCGACCCAGCGGTCCCCGGCCCGCCACAGGTGCAGGTGGTCGCTGGTGTCACCGATCTCCCGCCACGGCTGCGGCACCTCCTCTCCCCCGTCCCGCAGCCGCAGACTGCCGAGACTGAACGTGTCGGCCTTCCCCCAGCGCTCCTCCAACCGGTGGGTCAGGGCCTCGTACTCGGCGGACACCTGGTCCTCGTGCGCCGCCCGGTCGGCCGCGTCCTCGTCGCCGTACCACCGGCTGCCGCCCAGCTCGGCGAGGTGGTACCCCGGGCCGCTCGTCCCCACGTCCGACCGGCCGCGCTCGGTGGGGAACTCCCTGGCCCGCAGCCGTTCGATCGTCTCGAGATGCTGTGCCGTGGTCATGCCGTCAGTATTCCGCCGACCACTGACAACTGGCGCTGCGTCATGGGCGTCAGGCGTCGCGGCGGCGCACCGCCACCCAGCCGCCGATCAGGGCGGCCAGCGTCCACAGGGCCATCACTCCCAGGCCGGTCCACGGACCCAGCTCGCCCCACGGCTCGACGCGCATCACCATCTGCCCCGCACGGTCCGGCAGGTACTGCGCGGCCCCGCCCGCAACGTCGCCCACGACGAAGGAGACGACCAGGATGAACGGTATGAGGATGCTGAGCGTCGCGGCCGCGCTGCGGAACACGGCCGTGAGGCCGGCGGCGAACAGGGACATCAGGGTCAGGTAGAGCCCGCAGCCGACGACGGCACGCAGTGCGCCCTCGTCCCCCAGGCCTATCGCGTACTGGCCCATGAAGGCCTGGCCGCCGAGGAAGGTGGCGAAAGCGGTCGCCTCCCCGACCAGGAAGGCGAGCCCGCCCACCGCGAGCACCTTCGTGAGGTAGAAGCGGGTGCGGTTCGGCACCGAGGTCAGCGTGATCCGCAGGGCGTTGTTGTGGAACTCGCTCGAGAAGGCGTTCGCACCGAAAGCGATGGCCGCTGTCTGCCCGAACATCAACCCGTAGAAGGCGGCGAACATCGGGTCCGACCCCATGCTGCCTTCCTCGGCGCTCCCGATGGCGGCGGCGGTCAGCATCTGGATCCCGGTGACGGCCACGAAGGTCGCGATGAGCGACCCGATGATGCCGCGCAGCGAGCGTATCTTGATCCATTCCGCGTGCAGGGCGGCTCGGGTGGGCAGGGCGGTGGTGGACATGATGCGGTTTCCTCCGGTCGTGGTCAGCGGGTGGCGGCGAACTCGCCGTGGTCGGCGGTGAGGTCGAGGTAGGCCTGCTCCAGCGAGGCCCGATCATCGGAGAGTTCGAGCATCGGGATGCCCTCGCGGGCCGCGAGCGCGCCGAGCTGCTCGGCCTGCATCCCGTCGACCGTCCAGCGGCCCTCTGGGGCCTCGCTCAGCCGGAAGCCGTCCCGGGCGAGGGTGGCGCGCAGGCGTATCGGGTCGGAAGTGCGCAGCCGCACCCTGGGGGTGCTCCGCGCGTTGATGAAGTCCTCCATCGAGGTGTCGGCGAGGAGCTTGCCGCGCCCCAGGACGACCAGGTGGTCGACGAAGGAGGCGGTCTCCGACATCAGGTGGCTGGACACCAGGACCGTCCGCCCTTCGCGGGCGAGGCCCCGCATCAGCTCGCGGATCCAGATGATGCCCTCGGGGTCCAGGCCGTTGGTGGGCTCGTCCAGCAGCAGCACGCCGGGGTCGCCGAGCAGCGCGGCGGCTATGCCGAGCCGCTGCCGCATCCCCAGGGAGTAGGTCTTGATCCGCCGCTTCGCGGCGGAGGAGATGCCCGCCTGCTCCATGACCTCGTCCACCCGGCGCGCCGGGATGCGGTTGCTCACGGCCAGGCCGAGCAGGTGGTCCCGGGCGGTCCGGCCGTCGTGCGCGGCCTGGGCGTCCAGCAGTGCTCCGACGTGGAGCAGGGGCTGCTGGAGGTCGGTGAAGCTGCGGCCGCCGATGGTGGCGGTCCCGGAAGTGGCCCGGTCCAGCCCGAGCAGCACCCGCAACGTGGTGGACTTGCCGGCGCCGTTGGGGCCCAGGAAGCCGGTGACCCGGCCGGGCAGGACGTCGAAGCTGAGGTGGTCAACGGCTTTGGTCGTGCCGTATTCCTTGGTCAGTCGGCGGATCTCGATGCGGTTCATGGCTCAAGATTCGCCGTCGGCCCCCGCCCCCTCCTCCCCCGTGCGGGGGGATCGTCTCCCCCGCACGGGGGAGACGGCCGTGATCGCGGTGCTGTCACGATGGGGGCATGCACCGATTGATCACTGCGCCGTTCCGGCCCCTGACGTACACGCGCTGGCTGCACCTGTGCGTGCCCGTGCTGCTGGTGGCGGTGTGGTTGTTCATAGACGACGAGATCCCGTGGGCCCCTGCCCTGATCATCGCCCCGTTCGGCCTCATCCCCTGGATGCGGACGGCGGAGGGGCTGCAGGCGCAGTTCCTGCTCACCCCGTACGACCGCGGGGCCGAGGAGAGCGCCATATCCACGGTGGCCTCGAAGCGCTGGGGCGATCGCTGGCGGACCGTGCTCTGGCTGGAGATACGGCTGGGGCTGTCCTTCGCGGCCATGCTCGCCACCGTGTGGCTTCCGGCGTTCACCGTCGAGCTGCTCACCACCGCCTTCGGCTGCCCCATACGCGGGGACGTGATGCTGCCGGTGGTCCCGCCGCCCTGGCTGGCGGCCGTGCTCACTCCGCTGCCGCTGGTCGTGCTGCTCGTGACCGTGTTCCTGATGGGCGAGCTCATCACGTCCATCGCGACCCGGCTGCTGGGGCCTTCGGCCGCGGAGCGGCTGTCCGTACTGGAGGAGCGGACCGAGCAGCTGCTGGAGCGCACCAGGATCGCGCGCGAGCTGCACGACACGATCGGGCACGCGCTGACGGTGGCCGTGGTGCAGGCGGGGGCGGCGCGGGCGGCCGGCGATCCGGCTTTCACCGAGCGGGCGTTGAGCGCAATAGAGGAGACCGGGCGGACGGCTCTGGAGGACCTGGACCGGGTCCTGTCGGTCCTGCGGGATTCCGGTCCGCGTCCCTCGCAGCGGCCGACGCTCGCGGACGCGGACCGGCTGCTGGACTCCACCCGGGCCTCGGGAGCGGAGGTGCACGCCCGACTGAACGGCCCGCTGGAGACCTTGCCCGGGCCCGTCACCCGGGAGGCGTACCGGATCCTGCAGGAGGCGCTCACGAACGTGTTGCGGCACTGCGGACCGGTCCCGGTCGAGGTGCGCGTGGAAATGAAGGGGATGCAGCTGGAATTGGAGGTGTCGAACCCGCTGCCCGAAGGCCCGGTCTCCCCTGGCGGCGGCAGCGGCAGCGGGCTGCGGGGCATGCAGGAGCGGGCCGCGCTGCTCGGCGGCTCGGCCGAGTCCGGTCCCCACAAGGGGAGATGGCTGGTGCGCGCCCGGCTTCCGCTCAGCACATAAGCTGAGCGGATGCCGGTAACCGTACTGCTCGTCGACGACGAACCCCTGGTGCGCGCGGGTCTGCGCGCCGTGCTCGACGCCCAGCCCGACATCGAGGTGGTGGGTGAGGCCGCCGACGGTGCGGCCGTGATCCCGCTGGTCCGGCAGCTGCGGCCGGACGTGGTGGCCATGGACGTGCGGATGCCGCTGCTGGACGGGATCGAGGCGACCAAGGCGGTGCTGAAGAGCATCGACGAACCGCCGAAGATCCTGGTGGTCACGACCTTCGAGAACGACGAGTACGTGTACCGGGCGCTGCGGGCGGGGGCGGACGGCTTCCTGCTGAAGCGGGCCCGCCCGTCGGAGATCGTGCATGCGGTGCGGCTGGTCGCGGAGGGCGAGACCCTGCTCTTCCCGACGGCAGTGCGGTCGCTGGCCGCGGAGTACGGCAGCAGTGGGGCGCGGGCCCGGTTGGAGCGGGCCGCACTGACCGAGCGGGAGGAGGCGGTGCTGCGGCTCATGGCGCGCGGGCTGACCAACGCGGAGATCGCGGCCGAGATCTTCGTGGGGACCGAGACCGTGAAGTCCCATGTGAGTGCGGTGCTGTCGAAGCTGGGCGCGCGGGACCGGACCCAGGCCGTGATCGCGGCGTACGAATCGGGCTTCGTCGTCCCGACCTGATCACCCGCGCCGAGCGCTCCGGCCCGCTCCGACGGGGGCCGCTCCTCGCCGCCGCGGCGGGTGCGCAGTACGATCCGGCTGACAGGCTCGCCAGCTGGGAGGACAGACGTTGGGGCAGCTGACCGGCGGAGATCCCTCTCTGCTCCGGCGGATCAATTCGGCGGTGGTGCTGCGGGCACTGCGCGCCTCCCGGTCGCCGACCCTCACCGACCTGACCCGGGTGACCGGGCTCTCCCGGCCGACCGTCGAAGGCGTCGTGGAGGGGCTCATCGCCACCGGACTCGTCGTCGAGGCCGATGCGGAGGAGGGCGCCCGCCGGCAGGGGCGGCCGGCCCGGCGCTACCGGTTCCGGGCCGAGGCGGGGCACCTGCTCGGCATCGAGATCGGCTCGCACCGGATCGCGGTGCTGCTGTCCGGGCTGGACGGGCGGGTGATCGGCGCCGGCACCAAGGACGTGGCCGAGACCGCCTCCGCCGACGAGCGGCTGGAGCGGGTCCGGGCGGCCGTGGCCGATCTGCTGCGCCGCGCCGGCGTACCGAGGGACTCGTTGCGCGCGGTCGGCGTCGGCAGCCCCGGCATCGTGGAGGCGGACGGCACCGTCCGCCTCGGCACGGCCCTGCCCGGCTGGACCGGCCTGCCGCTCGGTGACCGGCTGCGCCGCTCGTTCCGCTGCCCGGTGCAGGTGGAGAACGACGCCAACGCGGCGGCGCTCGCCGAGCACTGGAAGGGGGCCGCACAGGACACCGACGACATGGTGTTCGTGATGGCGGGCCTCAGCCCGGGGGCCGGTTCGCTGATCGGCGGCCGGCTGCACCGCGGGTTCGGCGGGGCGGCCGGCGAGATCGGCGCACTGCACCTGCTGGGCCGCGAGGTCACCCCGGAGAAGCTGCTGTCGACGACCGGCGAGCCCCTGCACCCGCTGGACGAGCAGGCCGTCGCCGAGGTCTTCGCCAAGGCCTCGCGGGGCGACGAGCAGGCCGTGGCCGCGGTGGACCGCTTCATCCAGCGCCTGGTGCACGACGTGGCGGCCCTGGTGCTGGCGATGGATCCGGAGCTGGTGGTGGTCGGCGGCTGGGCGGCCGGCCTGGACGGCGTCCTGGACCCCCTCCGCCGGGAGCTCGAACGCTACTGCCTGCGCCCGCCCCGGGTGGCGCAGTCCCTCCTGGGCGAGGCCGCGGTGGCCACCGGGGCGCTCCGGCTGGCGCTGGACCAGGTCGAGGAGGAGCTCTTCGCCGTGGAGCGGACGGTCACCGCCCGGCGCCGCTGACCCCGTGCTGCATCCGGCGACCGCCGACCTGCATCGCCACGCGGCAACCGGCCCCGGGGAAACCCGGCTCCGCCGGGCACCGGGCTCCGCCCGGACCCCTCCCCCAGACCCGTCCGGGGGACCCCCACTCAAACGCCGGCGGGGCTGGATATGCCGGACCCCCGGCTCAGGTGGCGGCGGAGACCGCGGGTCTTCCGGGGCTCCGCCCCAGACCCCGCGCCTCAAACGCCGGGGACTGGAATGGCCGGACCCCCGTCCCCGGCGCAGGCGGAGCCAACGGCTCTTCCGCGGCTCCGCCCAGACCCCGCGCCTCAAAAGCCAGCGGGGCTGGGCCTGCCCGGCAGAAGCCGGTGCCGGGGCCGTCGCAGTGAGCGGAGGCGGCGCGCCCTGTGTCAGGAGGCGACGCGCGTGTCGTGAGCGATCTCGACGTCGCCGGAGTCGCCGAAGGTGAGGCGGCAGGTGTCGGCGCGGTACGTCGCGATCGAGACGGCGGCCGTGCCCGCGGCGGTGAAGTACCGGGTGGTGACCACCAGTACGGGGGCGCCGGGCAGGCGGTCCAGCTCCTTGGCGTCGTCGGCGCGGGCCGAGCCGAGCTCGACCGAACGGTCCTGACCGTCGAGGTCGAGGCGCTGGAGCTCGCGCAGCACGGCGCGGGCGCGCCCGGCTCCGGCCGGGGCGTCGACGGCGGACAGGCCCGGCACGGACAGGCCCGGCACCGAGGCGGCGGGCACGTACAGCAGCTCGGCGGCGACGGCCTGGCCCTGCGTGCTGCGGGTCCGGCGCACGGTGTGCACGGGCTGGTCGGCGGCGGTGCCGAGGAGCTTCAGCACCGCGGCGGGCGGCACGGCCTCGGCGGCGTCCACGGCCTCCCAGCCGTCGGCGCTCTCGCCGGGCCAGCTGTGCCGCGTACTGCCGACGGCGACGCCGACGCGCGGCGGGGCGACGGTGGTGCCGACGCCGCGGCGGCGCTGGAGGCGGCCTTCGAGCTCCAGCTGCTCCAGGGCCTGGCGCAGGGTCGCGCGGGCGACTCCGAAACGGGCGGCGAGCTCACGCTCGTTCGGCAGGACCTCGCCGACGGCGAAGTCCGAGTCGAGCGCCTCGCTGAGGACGGTCTTGAGGTGCCAGTACTTCGGCTCCGGCACCGTTTCCAGCTGCGTGGTCCCCACCCTGAATCCTCCTGCCATCGCTGCAATCGCCGTGTTCCAGCGGCAGTTCCGCGCCCTTGTTTATTAAAGGTTCCTGCACTATCCCTGCGACCATAGGGCGGCGCACCACCTTGGTCAAGACCAATCCTCACCCCTTTACCGGGCAGATCGGGCATACGTATCGAGCCGTTCACAGGATGTTCGCGCGTGCGGCCGACCGCGCACGACACGCCCCGCGGGCTTGCGAATTGCGGACTACCGGGCGGTAATCATGGTCATAGTCATTACTGACAGCCTGTCTCACACGCGTCCGCCCACCGCCACCGGCCGGCCGCGTCCGGCCGACGAGGAGCAGCATGACCGCCACGGTGTCCTTCCCGATCGCATCGCCGCTGGGCCCCCGCACCGCCACCGTCGCGTACGAGCGCAAGGGCGCCGGCACGCCGCTCCTCCTGCTCCACGGCATCGGACACCACCTCCAGGCCTGGCACCCGGTGACCGACATCCTGGCCGCCGAGCACGACGTGATCGCCGTCGACCTGCCCGGTTTCGGCGCCTCGGAGCCCCTCCCCGAGGGGATCCCGTACGACCTGCACACCGTCGCCGCCGCCCTCGGCGCGCTGTGCTCGGCCCTAGGCGCCGAACGCCCGCACGTCGTCGGCAACTCCCTCGGCGGCCTCCTCGCCCTCGAAATGGGCCGCAGCAGCCTCGTCCGCTCGGTCACCGCGCTCTCGCCGGCCGGCTTCTGGACCGAGGCCGAGCGCAAGTACGCCTTCGCCACCCTGCGCGCGATGCGCGTCGGCGCCCTGGCCCTGCCCCTGACCACCGTGGAGCGGCTCTCGCACAGCGCCGCCGGCCGCACCGCCCTGACCGGCACGATCTACGCCCGCCCGGCGCGCCGCTCGCCGGAGGCCGTCGTCGCCGAGACCCTGGCCCTGCGCCAGGCCACCGGCTTCGAGGAGACCCTGGCCGCCGGCCGCTCCGTACGGTTCACCGAGGACGTGCCCGGTCTGCCGGTCACCATTGCCTGGGGCTCCCGGGACCGGCTGCTGCTGCCCCGTCAGGGCGTGCGGGCCAAGCACGTCGTGCCCGACGCCCGGCTGGTGCGGCTGCGCGGATGCGGACACGTGCCGATGAACGACGACCCGGCCCTGGTCGCCCGTGTGGTTCTGGACACGGTGAGGGCGACAAACAGCCAGGTGGGATGAGCTGCTGGTGGGTTGTTCATCCGCGGTTCGCGTGGGCGACGCGGGCGGGCCGGTGTACCTCGGCACACTGGTCCGACCCTTCCCCGGCCTGCCCTGGAGACACTCCGATGGCACCCCTGCCGCACACCCGACGGTCCCTGCTCGGCGGCTCGATCGCCGTTCCGGTGGGCCTCGCCCTGTCCAGCACCGTCGCCGCCCCCGCGTTCGCCGCACCGGCCCTCGTCTCAACCGCAGACGCTCCGGCGTTCACCCGCTCGGGCCGCCCGGGCGCGCCGTGGGGCGTCCAGTCCGGTGAGATCACCGCCCACTCGGCCACCGTCTGGACCCGTTCCGACCGGCCGGCGCGGATGTACGTCGAGACCTCCCCGAGCGAGTCGTTCCGCTACGGCGTGCGCCGCCACGGCGGCCCGTACCTCGGCCCCGGCACCGACTACACCGGCACCGTGACCCTGCGCGACCTGCCGCCCGGCCAGCAGATCCACTACCGCGTCGTCCTCGCCGACCCCGACGACCCGCGGCGGGCCGGCCGGCCCGTCGCGGGCTCCTTCCGCACCACGCCCGTCTCGCGCCGCCGCGACGTGCGCTTCCTGTGGTCGGGTGACCTGGCGGGCCAGGGCTGGGGCATCAACCCCGACCTGGGTGGCTACCGCGTCTTCGAGGAGATGCGGCTGCGCGACCCCGACTTCTTCCTCTTCAGCGGGGACACGGTCTACGCGGACGGGCCGATCCAGGCCTCGGTGCCCCTGCGCGACGGCACCCTCTGGCACAACGTCACCACCGAGGAGAAGGCGAAGGTCGCCGAGACCCTCGACGAGTTCCGCGGGAACTTCCGCTACAACCTGCTCGACCACAACCTGCGCGCGTTCAACGCCCAGGTGCCGGTGCTCGCGCAGTGGGACGACCACGAGGTACGCAACAACTGGTACCCCGGCCAGCTGCTGGAAGACCCCCGCTACACGGTCAAGGACGTCGACACCCTGGCGGCGCGCGCCCGCCAGGCGTTCGGCGAGTACTTCCCCGTCACCGACCTGCGGGGCGGCCGAGCCGAAGGCCGTATGTACCGCGTGATGCGGTACGGGCCGCTCCTGGACGTGTTCGTGCTGGACATGCGCACCCACCGCAACGCCAACTCGCCCGGCCGCCAGAGCGACGACCCCGTCGGCATCCTGGGGTCCGAGCAACTGGCCTGGCTCAAGCGCGAGCTGCTGCGCTCGCGCGCCACCTGGAAGGTCATCGCCTCCGACATGCCGCTCGGCATCGTCGTCCCCGACGGCGCGGCGAACTTCGAGGCCGTCGCGCAGGGCGATCCGGGAGCGCCGCTCGGCCGCGAGCTCCAGATCGCCGAACTGCTGCGCCACATCAAGCACCAGCGCATCACGGGCACGCTCTGGCTGACCGCCGACGTCCACTACACGGCCGCGAACCACTACGCCCCCGAGCGCGCCGCCTTCGGCGACTTCGCGCCGTTCTGGGAGTTCGTCTCCGGTCCTATCGGGGCCGGCGGGTTCCCGGCCGGGAAGCTCGACGCCACCTTCGGCCCCGAGACGGCGTTCGTGCAGTCGGCCCCGCTGCCCAACATGTCGCCGTCCGAGAACCCGCCGTACTACGGCGAGGTCGAGATCGACGGCGAGAGCGGGGAGCTCACCGTCCGCCTGCGCCGCCAGGGCGGAGGCGTACTGTTCTCCACGACGCTGCGGCCGGGGCGGGTCGGCCAGTAGCAGCCGGTCCCGAGGCCCGGCGGTCCCGCAAAGGAACAGTGCGGCAGCGGAAAACGAGCGGAAAACCGGGCCAAATCGGCCAGAGGGACACTTAACCCATCGGTCACAGATCGTTCGTGATCACGCAACACCCCTGCGCCACAGTGACATGCATGACTGAACGTATCGCCGCCCCCGCCCACCGTCCCCACCGCCACCACTGGCGCCGCGACCTCGTCGAACTGGCCGCGCTCTTCTGCGCCGTCGCGGTCGCCGACGGCATCGCCAACCTCGTCGCGCACGGTCCGAACGGCCCCGTCCTGCTCGTCGCCTCGGCCGTGGCACTCCTGGTGACGGCGGCGTTCCACACCTGGTGGGCACGCCGGCACAGCCATGCGCCGCCGCCCGGGAGCACGGCGCCCTCCGATCCGCAGGCGCCGGCCGGGGCAGGCAGCGCCATGGCCGGCGCGGATCCGGCGGCGCCCGCCCCTGCGCCGGCACGCTCGTCCGTGTCCGCGCCCGCCTCCGCATCCACCGCCCTGTGGCGGATGCGGACGACCGTGCGCGACGAGCCCGGCAGCCTCGCCGCGCTGTGCACTGCCCTCGCCCGGGCGGACGTGGACATCCTGACCCTCCAGACCCACCCGCTGCCCGAGGGCGGCACCGTGGACGAGTTCCTGCTGCGCGCCCCGCAGCAGCTGCCCTTGGCGGAGCTCACCCGGGCCGTCTCCGGGGCCGGCGGCCGCAGCACCTGGATCGAGCGCGCCGACGCACACGACCTGGTCGACACGCCGACCCGCGTCCTGGGCCTGGCCACCCGCACCGCCCTGGATGCCGCCGAACTCCCCCTCGCCCTGCGCCAGCTGCTGGGCCGCTGCACCATCCACTCGATCCCGGCCACCACCCTTTCCGGCCGCCCCAACGCGGCCGCCGACGCGCCGGTGGAAGGGGTCCTCGAGGCCACGGTGATGCGGCTGCGCGACCCCTCCGGCGGCGCCATCACGGTGGAGCGGCCCTACCTGCCCTTCACTCCGACCGAGTTCGCCCGGGCCCGCGCCCTCGTCGAGCTCGACGCCCGCCTCGGCCCGCGCGTCCCGCGCAGCCAGGACGTGCTCACCCTGCCCGAAGGCAACGAGATCACGGTGCGCCGCGCCGACGGATCCGACCTGGCCGCCGCCCGGGCCATGCACGACCGCTGCTCCGAGCGCACCCTCGGCCTGCGCTACCACGGGCCCGTCGCCGACGCCGACCGCTACCTGGGCCACCTGCTGAGCCCCCGCTTCGGCCGCACCCTGGCCGCGACCACCGCGTCCGGCAGGCTAGTCGCCCTCGGCCACCTGCTGTGGGACGGGGACGAGACCGAGGTGGCGCTCCTGATCGAGGACGACTGGCAGCGCCGCGGGATCGGCTCCGAGCTGCTGCGCCGCCTGATCGCGATGGCCGTCGAGGCCGGCTGCGACAGCGTGTACGCCGTCACCCAGTCCGCCAACACCGGCATGGTCGCGGCCATGCGGGGCCTCGGCCTCCCCCTCGACTACCAGATCGAGGAGGGCACCCTCGTGATCACGGCCCGCCTGGAGGCGGCCCCGGTCGTCTCGCGGCTCCCGTACGAACTCCCCCGCGCCCATCGCCCTCAGGGCTAGCGCGGCCGCCACCACCCTGCGCCCCGGGCCCCTCGCCCGGGGCGCAGTGGCGCATGTCAGCAGGCCGACAGCGAACGGTGATGACACGGGCCGTTCCCCGTACGAAGATGTCCGCATGTCAGACACCCTTCGCAGCGACAGCGCCGCCCGGCTGCCCCGCCAGGTCGCCGACGCGTACGTCGACGACCTCATCGCCATCGACCCGATCACGGGCACCTATCTCGGTGTCGCCGCGAGCTCCGGCCGGCTCCCGGACTTCTCCCCGGCCGGCCGGGCCGCCGTGGCCGACCTGGCCCGGGCCACGCTCGCCCGCCTCGACGCCGCGGAGCAACTGCCCGGTGCGGACACCGACGCCGAGCGCCGGTGCGCCCGCCTGCTGCGCGAGCGCCTGACCGCCGAACTCGCCGTGTACGAGGCGGACGAGGACCTCAGGGCCGTCAGCAACATCCACTCCCCCGCGCACGCCATCCGCGAGGTCTTCCCGCTGACGCCGGCCGAGACGGACGAGGACTGGGCGGCGATCGCCGCACGCATGCGGGCCGTGCCCGCCGCGCTCGCGGGCTACCGCGAGAGCCTCCAGCTGGGCCTGGACCGCGGCCTGTACGGCGGCCCGCGCGCCACGGCAACCTTCATCGAGCAGCTCACCACCTGGGCGGGCGAGGACGAAGGCGACGAGGCCGGCGAAGGCGACCGCGGCTTCTTCGGCGGCTTCGCGGCCGGCGGCCCGCAGTCCCTGCGCGCCGAGCTCGACGAGGCGGCCGCCCTCGCCACCGCGGCCCTCTCCGAGCTGCGCGCCTGGATGAGCTCGGTGTACGCCCCGGCCGTCGCCGGCGCCCCGGACGCGGTGGGCCGCGAGCGCTACGCCCGCTGGTCGCGCTACTTCAACGGCACGGACCTGGACCTGGACGAGGCGTACGCCTACGGCTGGTCGGAGTACCACCGGCTGCTCGCCGAGATGAAGACGGAGGCGGCCAGGATCCTGCCGGGCGCCGGCCCGTGGGAGGCGCTGAAGCACCTGGACGAGCACGGCACCCACATCGAGGGTGTCGACGAGGTCCGCGCCTGGCTCCAGGGCCTGATGGACGAGGCCATCGAGAACCTGGACGGCACCCACTTCGAACTCGCCGAGCGGGTCAAGCGGGTGGAGTCGATGATCGCCCCCGCGGGCGGCGCGGCGGCCCCGTACTACACCAACCCCTCGGAGGACTTCTCCCGCCCGGGCCGCACCTGGCTGCCGACGATGGGCCAGACCCGCTTCCCCGTGTACGACCTGGTCTCCACCTGGTACCACGAGGGCGTACCCGGCCACCACCTCCAGCTGGCGCAGTGGGCGCACGTCGCCGACCGGCTCTCCCGCTACCAGGCGAGCGTCGGCCTCGTCAGCGCCAACGTCGAGGGCTGGGCGCTGTACGCGGAGCGCCTGATGGACGAGCTGGGCTACCTCAAGGACGCCGAGCAGCGCCTGGGCTACCTGGACTGCCAGATGATGCGCGCCGCGCGGGTCATCGTGGACATCGGCATGCACCTGGGCCTGGAGATCCCGGCGGACTCGCCGTTCCACCCGGGCGAGCGTTGGACGGTGGAGCTGGCGCAGGAGTTCTTCTCCCTGCACAACAGCCGGTCGGCGGAGTTCATCGAGAGCGAGGTGACGCGCTACCTGTCGATGCCGGGCCAGGCGATCGGCTACAAGCTGGGCGAGCGGGCCTGGCTGCTGGGCCGGGACAACGCCCGGGCCGCGCACGGCGATTCCTTCGACCTGAAGGCGTGGCACATGGCGGCGCTGTCGCAGGGCTCGCTGGGCCTGGACGACCTGGTGGACGAGCTGTCGGCGCTCTGATCCGGCCGCAGGCACACGCGTACGGGCCGCCCGTCTCCTCCAAGGAAGCGGGCGGCCCGTACGTGTCGGCAGGACCAACGGCCTCAGCAGCCGCAGTCGTCGGAGTCCGTCGGCGCGGTCAGCGGGTCGGCCTCGGTGCGCTGGGCGCGGCCCTGCCAGGTCTCGACCTCGAAGCCCTCGCGGATCCAGTACTCGATGCCGCCGAGCATCTCCTTGACCTGGAAGCCGAGCTGGGCCAGGGCCAGGGCGGAGCGGGCGCCGCCGTTGCAGCCGGGGCCCCAGCAGTACGTCACCACGGGCACGGACTTGTCGAGGAGCTGCTCGGCCTGCTCGGGGATGAGGGCCGTCGGCAGGTGGATCGCGCCGGGGACGTGGGCCTGGTCCCAGGCGGGGGTGGAGCGGGAGTCGATCAGCTGGAAGCCGAGCGCGGCGCCCTGCTCGCGGTGGGCCTTGAAGGCGGCGGCGACGTCGGACACGTCCGCGTGGAAGGCGAGGCTCGCGGCGAAGTAGGCGGCGGCCGCGGCCGGAGCGGCCGGGGGCACCCGCAGGACGGGGTTCTCGGTGGCGGGGGCGCTGTTCTGGTTCGTCGTCGTCATGGCTCAGAATCTACGGTTCCGCTGATCATCATCGGAAGGGACTTTCCCCGGCCTTCCCCTTGTTCTGCCGGGGATTTCCCTGCTACATCTCCTGCATGACCGAGTATTCCCCTGACGCCACCGACTGGCGGATCCTGGCGGCCCTCCAGGCGGACGGCCGGGCCAGCTTCGCCGAACTCGCCCGCGCCGTCTCCATGTCCGCGAGCGCCGTCACCGAGCGGGTGCGCCGCCTGGAGGAGGCCGGCGTGATCACCGGCTACACCGCCGTGGTCGATCCGGAGAAACTGGGCAAGTCGATCCTCGCGCTGGTCCGGCTGCGCTATCCGCACGGCAACTACAAGCCGTTCCACGACCTGTTGGAGGCCACCCCGGAGATCCTCGAAGCGCATCACGTCACCGGCGACGACTGCTTCGTGCTCAAGGTCGCCGCCCGCTCGATGCGGCACCTGGAGGAGGTCGCGGGCCGGATCGCCGGGCTCGGCGCGGTCACGACCAGCATCGTGTACTCCTCGCCGCTGCCCCGCCGCCCGCTCAGTCCGTGAGCCCCGCGGTGCGGTGGCGGACCACCGAGCCGCCGCGCTGTTTGACGATCTCCAGCTGGGCCTGCACCCGGGTGCGCAGATCGGCGACGTGGCTCACGATGCCGACGCTGCGGTCGCGTTCGCGCAGTGAGTCCAGGACGTCGAGGACCTCGTCGAGCGCCTGGTCGTCGAGGCTGCCGAAGCCCTCGTCGATGAAGAGGGTGTCCAGGCGGACGCCGCCCGCCTCGTCCGTGACCACGTCGGCCAGCCCGAGGGCGAGGGCGAGGGAGGCGAAGAAGGTCTCCCCGCCCGAGAGGGTGGCGGTGTCGCGCTCGTTGCCGGTCCAGGCGTCGACCACGTGCAGGCCGAGGCCGGAGCGGCCGCGTCCGGACGCCTTGGCGTCGGAGTGGACCAGCGTGTAGCGGCCGCCGGACATCTTCAGCAGGCGCACCGTCGCCGCGGCCGCGACCTGCTCCAGCCGGGCGGCCAGGACGTACGCCTCCAGGCGCATCTTGCGCTCGTTGTCGGCGGAGGTGCCGGCGGTCAGGGCGGCGAGCCGGGCCACCCGCTCGTACGCCTCGCGCAGCGGGCCGAGGGCGCGCAGCTCCTGCTCGGCCTGCCGGGACAGCCGGTCGAGCTCCGCGCAGCGCACCCGGGCCGCGTCGAAGGCGGAGCCCGCCTCGCGCAGCCGGGCCGCGGCCCGCACGGCGGCGGCCCCGGCGGCGTCCGGGTCGGCCGCGGGCAGCGCGGCGGACGCGGCGGTGTCCTCCTCGCGGCGCCGGTCGGCCAGCATCGCCTCCTCGGCCTGCCAGGCGTCGAGCCGGTGCTGCAGCGCGGTGCGCTCGTAGTCCGGGAGCACGGCGGCGGCCGCGGCCTCGACGGTGTCGAAGCCGGCCTTGAAGGCGGCGTCGGCGAGCTGGCCGTCGGCCTCCTTGAGCCGGGCTGCGGCGGCCTCGGCCCGGCGCAGTGCGGCGGCGGCCGCGGTGACCATGCGGACCCGGTCCTCCAGGGTCCGGGCGCGGGCCGCGACGGTGGGCGCGTCCCCCCGTACGAGGGCGAGCTCGGCCTCCAGCGAGGCCTGCTCCCGGTCCAGGGCCTCGCGGCGGGAGACCCGGGCCGCCGCCCGGCGCTCGGCGTCGAGCCGGTCGGAGCCGCGGACGGCGTGCTCCCGCTCGGCGCGGGCCAGCTGCTCGCGGGCGGCGTGCAGTCCGGCGGCCGCGGCGTGGGCGGCGGCGTGCCGGGAGCTCAGGTCCGAGGTCAGGGCGAGGAGTTCGGCGGTGGTGGCGTCCCCGGCGGCCGCCGCGGCCTCGGCGCGGGCCTCCTGGACGGCGGCGAGTCCCCGCTCCACGGCCGCGCGGCGGTCCTCGGCCTGCTCGTAGCGGGCGTGGGCGGCCTCCTCGGCGGCGCGGTCCACGTGCCCCGCGGCGGGGCGGGCCAGGGCCGGGTGCTCGGCCGAGCCGCACACCGTGCAGGGCTCCCCGGGCGCCAGGGCGGCCGCGAGCTCGGCGGCGATCCCGCGCAGCCGGGCCTCCTTCAGCTCCAGCCAGCGCTCCCGGACCGCGGCCGACTCCTCGCGTACGCGGAGCAGTTCGCCCTCGCCGCGCTGAGCGTCGGCGTCCAACGCGTCCCGGCGCCGGGCGGCGTTCAGGTGCAGGCGGGCGGGCTCCAGCTTCCCCGCGAGCTGCTCGGCCAGGGTCGCGGCCTGCTGGGCGGCGTCGACCCGCCCGGCCAGCGCGGTGCGGGTGTCCTCCCAGCGGGCGAGCCACTCGGCGGACTCCCGCAGCTGCTCCTCCGCGTCGCGGGCCTCGCGTTCCAGGCCGGCGCGTTCGCGGCCGATCTCGGCGCTGCGCTGCTCGGCGCGCCGGGCGGCGCCGAGGGCGCCGAGGTCCTCGCGCAGCCGCTGCTCGACGGCGGCGAGCTGCTCAGTGCCCGCGTCGGCGAGCGCGGGCGGGAGTTCGGCGCGGGCGGCGGCCTCGGTGTGGGCGGCGGACAGGTGGGCGGAGTGGGCGGCTCCGCGCAGTTCCAGGGCGGGGGCGACGAGGGCGGCGCGCCCGGCCCGGTCGAGCAGCTCGCGGATGCGCCGGCGCTCGGGCTCCGCCTCGGCGAGCAGGGCGGCGCGGCGGGCGGTCTCGGCGTGCCGGCGCTGGAGCCGGTCGAGCTCGCGGGCCTCCTCGGCGGCCCGGCGGGCGGCGGCGTCCCGGCCCTCGGCGGCGGCCAGCGCGTACTCGGCGACGGTCAGCCGCTCGCGGGCCGCGGACCGGGCGACGGCCGCCCAGGCGCGGACGGCCTCGGCGAGGCCCGGGTCGCCCGGCTGGTGGCCGGGCAGCGGCCAGGCCCGCAGGTCGGCGCTGTCCCCGGCGGCCTGGGCCAGGCGGTGCGCGATGGCGAGGACCTTCTCGTCGCCGGCGCGGACCTTGGCCTCGGCGGCCCGGCGGCGCTCGGCGAGGAGGGTTTCGACGGCGGCGAAGCGGCGGGTGTCGAAGAGGCGGCCCAGGAGGCGTCCGCGGGCGGCCTCGTCGGCGCGCAGGAAGCGGGCGAACTCGCCCTGCGGCAGCAGCACGACCTGGCAGAACTGCTCGCGGCTCATGCCGAGGAGCTGCTCGACCTCCTCGCCGATCTCCTGGTGGGAGCGGCTGAGCGCCGCCCACTGCTCGCCGTCGTACTCGCGGAGCCGGCTCTGCGCCTTGTCCTTGGTGGTGCCGGTGCCGCGCTTCTTCGGCCGGTCCTGTTCGGGGCGGCGGGTGATCTCCAGGCGGCGGCCGCCGGCGGTGAGCTCGAGGGTGACCTCGGTCGGGGTGCCGGGGTCGGCGTGGTCGCTGCGCAGGCTGGTGCCGGGGGCCTGGCGGGCGCCGGGCACGGACCCGTACAGGGCGTAGCAGACGGCGTCGAGGACGGAGGTCTTGCCGGCGCCGGTGGGTCCGTGGAGGAGGAAGATCCCGGCGCCGGAGAGGGCGTCGAAGTCGATCTCCTGGGGTTCGGCGAAGGGGCCGAAGGCGGTGATCCGCAGCCGGTGCAGCCTCATCGCCGGGCCTCCTGCCCGCCGTCGGCGGCGGCCGCGGCCGTGCGGACGTCCTCGAAGGCGGCCTGGAGCACGGCCCGCTCGGCCTCGTCGGCCTTGCCGCCGCCGCGTACGTGGGCCACGAAGTCCTCGGCGATCTCCTGGTCGGTGCGGCCCTTGAGGCGCTGGGCGTAGGTGGCCGCGCCGTCCTCCTCGCGGCCCTCGGGGTCGAAGGCGAGGCTCAGGGTGTGGGGGAACCGGACGGCGAGGCGGGCCATGGGGTCGTCGGGGCGTACGGGGTCGGTGAGGGTGGCCTCGACCCAGGACTCCTCGTGCACGGTGTGCGCGGGGTCATCGAGCAGGGTGTCGAGCCGTCCGCGCAGGCGGGCGAGGGGGCGCGGCACGGGGGTGTCGATGCGCTCGGCGCCGATCTCGCCGGGTGCGCCGAGCTCGACCAGCCACATGCTCTTGCGGTGGTCGGCCTCGGAGAAGGAGTAGGCGAGCGGGGAACCGGAGTAGCGGACCCGTTCGCTGATCGTCTGGCAGCCGTGGAGGTGGCCGAGGGCGGCGTAGTCGACCCCGTCGAAGACGGAGGCGGGGACGGCCTCGACCCCGCCGACGGCGATGTCGCGTTCGCTGTCGCTGGCCTGCCCGCCGGTGACGAAGGCATGGGCGAGGACGACGGCGCGGGTGCCGGGCGGCCGTGCGGCGAGGTCGGCCCGGACGCGGTCCATGGCCGCGCCGAGGACGGCCTCGTGGCTGACCTTCGCCGCGCCGAGCTGGTCCTTGACCAGGGCCGGCTCCAGGTACGGCAGCCCGTACAGGGCCACGTCCCCGTGTACGTCGGCCAGCACGACCGGGTCGGCGCAGCCGTCCGGATCGGTCCGCAGGTGGATCCCGGCCCGGCCGATGAGCCCGGCCCCGACGCCGAGCCGGCGGGCGGAGTCGTGGTTCCCCGAGATCATCACGGTGGGCACGCCGAGCTCGGCGAGCCGGTGCAGGGCCCGGTCGTACAGCTCGACGGCGGGCAGCGGCGGGACGGCCCGGTCGTAGACGTCGCCGGCGACGAGGACGGCGTCGACCTCGTGCGTGCGGACGGTCTCGACGAGGTGGTCGATGAAGACGGCCTGGGCACCGAGCATGTTGACGCGGTGGAAGGACCGGCCGAGGTGCCAGTCCGAGGTGTGCAGGAGCCTCACTCGCCCGCCCCGCCGACCGCCGCGCCGGCCGTGTCGCCGCACATCCCGCCCGCCCCCTGGTCGCCGTCTTCTCGTTCTTCCCGGTGTCACCCGCTGTGGATGAGCCCCTCTACGCTAACGCCTCACCCGGCGCCCTCAGGACGCGTACGTCTCCCCGCCGAGCGTGAGGGTGGCGGTGCCGGCGGTGCTGTCGGCGAGCCAGGCCTCGAAGGCGGGCAGGTCGGCCTCGGGCAGGGCGACCTCGATCTCGACGGCCGCCCCGTAGCGCAGGTCGACCACGGTCCGGCCGGTGGAGCGCAGGTCGTTCTGGGTCTTGCCGGCCCGCTGGTGGTCGACGGTGACGGTGGCCAGCCGGTAGCGGTGGCGGGTGACGGTGCCGAGCTCGTCGAGGGCCTCGCCGACGACCCCGCCGTAGGCCCGGATGAGCCCGCCGGCCCCGAGCTTCACACCGCCGTAGTACCGGGTGACGACGGCGACCGCGTACCGGATGTCGCGCCGCATCAGCATCTGCAGCATGGGCACCCCGGCGGTGCCCCCGGGCTCGCCGTCGTCGCTGGCCTTCTGCACGGCCGCGTCGGCACCGATCACGTAGGCGAAGCAGTTGTGCGTGGCGGTGGGGTGCTCGCGCCGGATCCGAGCGACGAACTCCTGCGCCTCCTGCTCGGTCGCGGCGGGCGCGAGCGAGCACAGGAAGCGCGAGCGGTTGATCTCGGACTCGTGCACGCCCTCACGGGCCACCGTCACGTACTGGTCTGACTTCACCGCTCCACCCTACGGGGAATCGGACATGCGTCCCTTCCGTTGATCCGGGGGCGGCCCGGAGCACCGGGGCGCATCCGGTATGCAACAGGAGGCGGCGCCCGTGTACGGCGACCCGGCAACCATTCGCAGGATCCTCACCGAGCTCGGCGACACCTGGGCCGTGGTGGGCCTGTCCAACAACCAGGACCGGGCGGCCTACGGGGTGGCGCGCGTGCTGCAGCGGTTCGGCAAGCGGGTCGTGCCGGTGCATCCGAAGGCCGAGACGGTGCACGGCGAGAAGGGGTACGCCTCGCTCGGCGAGATCCCGTTCAAGGTCGACGTGGTGGACGTGTTCGTGAACAGTTTCCTGGCCGGGCAGGTCGCCGACGATGCGGTGGCCGCCGGGGCGGAGGCCGTGTGGTTCCAGTTGGACGTGGTCGACGAGGCCGCCTTCGCCCGGACCCGTGAGGCCGGGCTCGACATGGTGATGGACCGGTGCCCGGCCATCGAGATCCCCGCCCTGTAGGCGCAGGCGTCCCCGTGCTGTCAGGCGCCCGACACCGGTGGGATGGAGACGGCCAGGGTCATCTCCATCGGGTCCGGGCCCTCGTTGCGGTAGGCGTGCGGGACGTCCGCCTCGAAGGAGACGGCCCCGCCCGCGGGGACCACGTACCGCTCCTCGGCGATGTGCAGGGTCAGCTCCCCGGCCGTGACGTGCAGCATCTCGAAGGTCCCGGACGGGTGGGGGTCGGAGTCGGTGCCCTCGCCCGGCTCCAGGCGGTAGCTCCACATCTCCACCGGCCCGCGCCGGTCGTCGCCGAGGAGCATGCTGGCCCCGCTGCCGGCGTCGGTGGACCACATCCGTACCGCCTGGCCCGGCAGCACCACGTGCACCCGCGGGGTGCGGTCGTGGTCCAGGAGCGTGGTGATGCTCACACCCAGGGCGTCGGCGAGCTTGACCGTCGTGCCGACGCTGGGGTTCGTCCGGGCCTGCTCGATCTGGATGATCATCCCGCGGCTGACCCCCGCCCGGGCGGCCAGCGCGTCGAGGGTGAAGCCCCGCTCACCGCGCCAGCGCCTGAGGTTCCGGGCGAGCGCCTGGGTGAGCTGTTCGAAGTCCGACACCATTCCGTCCAAAATCCTGGATTCAAAGGTCCAATAGACTGAACTATCGTGCGGTGTACTCGACACTGCACTCCACCGTTCACTGCACTGTACTGCGAGGCCCCGCATGACCACCCTGTTCGCCCTGGCCACAGCCGTGCTCTGGGGCCTCGCCGACTTCGGCGGCGGGCTGCTGACCCGCCGCCTGCCGGCGCTGACGGTGGTCGTCGTCTCGCAGATCCTCGCCGTCGTCGCGCTCGGCACGGTGGTCCTGGCGACCGGGGCCTGGCGGGAGGCCGGGCCGCAGCTGTGGTTCGCCGTCGCCGCGGGCCTGGTCGGGCCCGTCGCGATGCTCAGCTTCTACAAGGCGCTCGCCCTGGGGCCGATGGGCGTGGTCTCGCCGCTGGGCTCGCTCGGGGTGGTCGTGCCCGTCGGTGTCGGGCTGGCCCTCGGCGAGCAGCCCGGCCTCGGCCAGTACACCGGGATCGCGATCGCCGTCGTCGGCATCGTCCTGGCGGGCGGCCCCGAGCTGCGTGGCGCGCCCGTGCAGCGGCAGGCCGTGGTGCTGACGCTGGTCGCCGCGTTCGGGTTCGGCGCGGTGATGGCCCTGATCTCGCACGCCTCCACCACCGTCACCGGGCTGTTCCTGGCCCTGTTCGTCCAGCGGGTCACCAATGTGACCGCGGGCGGCGCCGTCCTGTGGGCCCGCGCCCGGCGCGGTACCCCGGCCCTGCCGGCGGGCACGAGCCCGCGGATGCTGTGGCGGCTGCTGCCCGCGCTGGCCTTCGTCGGCCTCGCGGACGTCGCGGCGAACGGCACGTACTCCGTCGCCGCCCAGAGCGGCCCGGTCACCGTGGCCGCCGTACTGTCCTCGCTCTACCCGGTGATCACGGCCTTCGCCGCCTTCGCCGTCCTGAAGGAACGCCTCCGCCCGGTCCAGGCGGCCGGCGCGGGCCTCGCCCTGGCCGGCACGGTCCTCCTCGCGGCCGGCTAGTGCTGTGGCCGGAAGGGTTTGCCGGGTCGCGGCGTCCGGTGCGGTGCGTCGCAAGGCGGAGGGCCTCGGCTCGTACTGGACGTACGTGCGAGGTCCGACAACGCGGCGCGGTGCCGTGCCGGGCGTCGCGACCCGGTGAACCCTTCCGGTCACAGCACCGGCCCCTGCTGCTCGCCCTGCCCGGCTCAGGCAGGCTCGGACGCCGGCTCGGGCGCCGGCTCGGGCGCCGGGAGCTGCTCGGCCTCCTGCTCCGCCAGCTCCGCGAGGGCGCGCAGTTGGTCCGGGGTGACGCCGTCGGGGATCGGGACCGGGGCCGGGGTGCGCAGCGGGGGCTGCCAGCCGGTCTCCGGGAGCCAGCGGCGGACGATCCGGGCCGGAGCACCGGCCACCACGGCGTGGTCGGGCACCTCGCCGCGGACCACGGATCCGGCGGCCACCACCACGTTGCGCCCCAGCCGCGCGCCCGGGAGGATCACCGCGCCCGTCCCGAGCCAGCAGCCGGGGCCTATCTCCACCGGCGCGCTGCGCGGCCACTGCCGGCCGACCGGCTCGTCCGGGTCGTCGTAGCTGTGGTTCGTGGAGGTGATGTACACCCCGGGCCCGCAGAAGGTGTCGTTGCCGATGGTGATCCGCGTGTCGGCTATGACGTGCGTGTCCCGGCCGAGCACGACGCCGTTGCCGATGACCAGCACCGGCTCGGCCCCGAGGTCGAGGTCGGGCATCATCCCGGCGGTCAGGGTGACCTGCTCGGCGATGATGCAGTGCTCCCCGAGGTGGATCCACGGCTCGCCGAAGACCGTGCCCTGGGGGAAGGCGAGCCGGGTGCCGTGCCCGATCGCGCCGAAGCGGAGCCGGCCCGGCGTCTGGGCCGTGACGGCTCCGGCCCGCTGCATCCAGCGCCAGCCGGCGTGGGCCGCGCGGCTGGCGAGCTTGCGGCGCAGCGCGGTCAGGGATGAGAACGTGTTCTGGTTCTTCGGCACCGGGCCACCGTAGCGCGCGGGGCGCCCCGCCCGCGCCGTGATCTTCACCCCATCGCCGGTCGCGCGGGCGCGTGCCCTACGGTGCCGGTAGCGCGACACGTCAGGCACACCAGGCACGCCGGACACGGCGGCAGCGGACTGAGGAAGAGAACATGACGCAACACGCGGACGAACGCCAGGCACTGGTCGCGGGCGTGGCCGGCAAGAGCCCGCAGGTCGACCCGACGGCCTTCACCGCGCCCACCTCCGTGGTCGTGGGCGACGTCACCCTGGGCGCGGGCGCGAGCATCTGGTACTCGGCGGTGCTGCGCGCCGACTGCGGCCCGATCGTGCTCGGCGCCGACAGCAACGTGCAGGACAACTGCACCCTGCACGTGGACCCCGGCTTCCCGGTCTCCATCGGCGAGCGCGTCTCCATCGGCCACAACGCGGTGGTGCACGGCTGCACCGTCGAGGACGACTGCCTCATCGGCATGGGCGCCACCGTCCTCAACGGCGCGGTCATCGGCGCCGGTTCGCTGGTGGCCGCGCAGGCGCTGGTCCCGCAGGGCATGGTGGTCCCGCCCGGTTCGCTGGTGGCCGGCGTGCCGGCCAAGGTGCGGCGCGAGCTGACCGACGAGGAGCGCGAGGGCATCAAGGTCAACGCCGCCATGTACGTGGAGCTGGCCAAGCAGCACCGCGCCGCGATGACGCCGGGCGCGTAGCGAGGAGCGGGCACCGCGGGGGCCCGGCGCGCGTGCCCCGGCGCAAGGCGGCCGGCCCCGGCCGCCGCGGGCCAAGTCCTCGGCGGGGGTCAGCGCTCGGCGGGCGCCGGCTCCGCGTCGGCCGCCACGGCCGCGCCGGCCGTGGCGGCTGCCGCCGCCGCGGCCTTCTTCATGCGGCTGCGCACCACCAGCGTCGCGGTGAGCCCGATCAGCAGGGCGATGACCAGCGCCACCCAGGAGAAGCCCTTCAGCCAGGGCTCCGCGACGATCCCGATGGAGTAGATGGCGGCCGTCGTGCCGCCCGCCCACAGGATGCCGCCGAGGACGTTCGCGACCAGGAAGCGCCAGTACGGCATGTGCAGCACGCCCGCGAGCGGCCCGGCGAAGATCCGCAGCAGCGCCACGAACCGCCCGAAGAAGACGGCCCACATGCCCCACTTCTCGAAGGAGCGTTCCGCCTGGGCCACCTGGTCCGGGCCGAAGTGCTTGGGGAAGCGCCGGCCGAGCCGCTCCAGCAGCGGCTTGCCGCCGCGGCGCCCGATCGCGTAGCCGATGGAGTCGCCCACGATCGCCCCGGTGGTCGCACAGATCCCCAGCACCACGGGGTCGATCTGCCCGTGCTGCGAGGCGAGCAGCGCGGAGCTGACCAGGATGATCTCCCCCGGCAGCGGGATGCCGAGGCTCTCCAGCCCGATGACCAGGCCCACCAGGAGATAGATGCTGACCGCCGGAATCGTCTCCAGCCATTCCTGGATGTGCACCGGTACGTCCTCCCGATTCGTCCCGGCGCGTCCCCTGTGGCACGCCGAACGGGCAGCCTATCCGCTCTTCGGCCCCAGCCGTACGGACGCACTCAGCCCTGCGGCGGTTGCTCGACGGTGTCGGCGGTGCGGCGCGGCTCGTCCTGCGCCTGCACGCGCGCCTCGGTGCGGTGCCCGCGGGCGATGTAGTCCCGTACGACGGCCTCCACCGCGTCCTGCGGCGAGCCGACTCCGGCGAGGACCATCACCTCCACCACGAGCTCGGCGTCCAGACTGATGTCGACCTTGGCACGACCGGCCATGGGGCCTCCTCCGTGTGGCGTCGCACGGACTCTAACCGCAGCGGGGCCGTGCCCGTCAGGCACGGCCCCGCACTCGCGCTCCCCGCTGCACCCCTACGCGTTCGGGCGCAGGGTCCACACGACGGTCATCTCGCCGGTCACGGCCTCGTCCTCGCGCTGGATGGCGATGGTGACCGGGAACTCGGGGCGGCCGCCAGCGTCGAGTTCGGCGACGACCTCGGCGGCCGGGCGGCCGAGGGTGGCGGTGGCGGTCACGACGCCCTTGGCGAGCTTCTTGTAGCCGATCTCGGCCTTCACGGCGAGCGGCACGGCGCGCGAGAGCTGGTCGCCGAAGGCGGCCAGGACGATGGCGCCGCTGGCGGACTCGGCCAGGGTGAACATGGCGCCGGCGTGCGGGCCGCCCACGTGGTTGTGGTAGTCGGGCTGGTCGGGCAGCCGGACGACCGCACGCTCGGGGGTGGTCTCCAGGAACTCGAGGTTCAGGGTCCGGGCCATCGGCACGGTCGCGGCGAGCAGTTCGCCCACGTTCATCTGGTCTGCGCTCATGGAACCGGATGTTACCCACGAGTAGATGGGCTTGACCAGACCTCTTGCGGGGGCGGCCGTGGCTCATGTAAGCCGCTCCCACTATCGTTACCGGCCATGTGGCCAGGACAGCAGCAGCCGCCCGGGGGACAGCAGAACCCTCAGGACGCGCATCAGAACCCGTACCAGCAGCAGCCGGGGCAGCCGAACCCGTACCAGCAGCAGCCCGGCTACGGATACCCGCAGGCGGGCTACCCGACGCAGCCCCAGCCCGCTGCCCAGCAGTGGACCCAGCCCCAGCAGGCCGTACCGGCCCCGCCGAACGGCGGCGGGGGCGGCGGGCTCTCCACCAAGACCGTGGCCATCGTCGCCGCGTCCGCGGTCGTCGTCGCGGCGGCCGCCACCGGCGCGTTCGTCCTGACCCGGGACGACAAGAAGAACGACGTGGCGGACGACAAGCCGGCCGCCTCGGCGTCGGCCTCGACCCCCGAGTCGGCCGCACCCTCCGCCTCGGGCGCCAACCCGCGCGCCGGCGGCGACATCCAGCCGGTGATCCCGGGCTGGAAGGTCGTCGTCAACCCGAAGTACGGCACGGCCTTCGACGTGCCGCCGGAGTGGAACGTCGCCAACCCCGGTGTCATCGCCAGCTTCACGGACGACGTCAAGAACGACGGCAAGCCCATCATCGGCTTCTCCGCACCCGCCTTCCTCAAGGAGGACTGGTGCAAGATCGACTCCAACAAGGACGGGCGCGAGGAGAAGACCGAGCTCGCGGGCACCGGCACCAAGGGCGGCCAGGGCGCCAAGGACACCGCCGAGGCCGTGAAGAACGAGGCCGGCAACTGGGCGTTCGCGGCGTTCGCGCAGAAGGCGCCGAAGGGCACCGTGAAGGTCTCCGAGCCGAAGGAGTACACCACCTCCTCCGGCCTGAAGGGCCACATGGCGACCGCGACCGCGCTCGGCGTGCCCAAGGAGAACAAGTGCTCCCGCGACGGCAAGACCATCGCGTTCAGCTTCAAGACCGCCAACGGCGACTTCTCCAGCTGGATCCTCTTCACCGCCGCCGGTGTGGAGGGTGAGGTCCCCCAGGAGACGATGGACAAGATCCTCAGCTCGGTCCGCCTCAACGGCGTCGGCACGGGCTGACCGGAGGGAGCCCGCCGGGGGCTCCCGTCCCGCCGGATCCGATCCGTTCCCCGGGCCCGATATCCGTTTGGATTCGCGGCCCGGGGCATGGATAGTCCGAGGGTGAAGCCCCCCTCAGCCGCACCGCACCGCCCGTCCGCACGCCGCCTGCGGCCGCCCGCCTGGGCCGGCCGCAACTACAGCCTCCTGACCGGCGCCGCCGTCATCACCAACCTCGGCAGCCACGGAGCGCTCATCGCCTCGGCGTTCGCCGTCCTGGAGGTCGGCGGGTCCGGTGCGGACGTCGGCCTCGTGGCGGCCGCCCGCACCCTGCCGCTGGTGCTGTTCCTGCTGATCGGCGGAGCGCTGGCCGACCGGCTGCCGCGGCACCGCGTCATGGTCGCGGCCAACGCCCTCAACTGCGTGTCGCAGGCCGCCTTCGCCGTGCTCGTCCTCGCCGGCGACCCGCAGCTGTGGCAGATGATGCTGCTCACCGCGCTCTGCGGCACGGGCACCGCCTTCTTCAACCCGGCCGCCGAGGGCATGCTGCTCTCCAGCGTCGGGGGCGAGCACGCCAACCGCGCCTTCGCCCTCTTCCGGATGGCCATGAACGGCGCCGGCATCGGCGGCGCGGCCCTCGGCGGGGCACTGATCGCCGCGATCGGCCCCGGCTGGGTCCTGGCCGTCGACGCCGGCGCGTTCGCCCTCGCCGGAGCCCTGCGCGCCGCCCTGGACGTGGGCCGCGCAGCCGAACGGTCGGCCGGCGGCGGGCTGCTGGCCGACCTGCGCGAGGGCTGGGTGGAGTTCCGGACCCGGCCCTGGCTGTGGAGCATCGTGCTCCAGTTCTCCGTGGTCGTCGCCGTCGTCGGCGCCGCCGAGGCGGTGTACGGGCCCCTGGTCGCCCGGGAGCGGCTGGGCGGGCCGGCGCCCTGGGGCCTGGCCCTGGCCTGCTTCGGTGCCGGCACCATTGCCGGTGCGGTCCTGATGATGGTGTGGAAGCCGCGGCGGCTGCTGCTGGTCGGCACCCTGTGCGTGTTTCCGCTGGCGCTGCCGTCGGCCGGTCTGGCCGTGCCGTTGCCCGTGGGGGGCCTGTGCGCGGTGATGTTCGTCAGCGGGACCGCAATCGAGGTGTTTGGCGTGAACTGGATGACGACCATGCACCAGGAGATCCCGGAGGAGAAGTTCTCCCGGGTCTCCGCCTACGACTGGTTCGGGTCGGTGTCGATGCTGCCGCTGGCCACTGCCGTGGCGGGGCCCGTCGAGTCGGCCGTCGGCCGCACCGCCGCGCTGTGGGGCTGCGCCGCGCTGGTCGTGTTGGTCACCGCCGCCGTCCTGGCCGTCCCCGACGTCCGCCGGCTCACCCGCCGCCCCTCACCCCCGAAGTCCGGCTCGGCCCCCCGCCCCACCGACTCCGTCCCCGCGACCGCCGCCGCCGCGACCGCCGCCGCCCCGGCAGGGTCCTCCGCCGGCACCTGAACACCGCCACCGTCCAGCCCCCCACTTCCGAAGCGGGGGTTCGGCACATCCAGCCCCGCTGCCCTTCGAAGCGGGGGCCGGCAAATGCAGCCCCGTCGGCGATTGAGGCGCGGGCCCGGGCAGAGCCCGGTACCCGGCGAAGCCGGGATCCTTGGGGCTCCGCCCCAAACCCCGCGCCTCAAACGCCGGCGAGGCTGGAGTTGCCGGGCCCCGGCTTCGAAGGCGAGGGAATAGCACGGACGCCCAGCCGGCTCCGCCGACGGCCGTGACGAGAGACCGGCAAAACCCAGCCCCGCCGGCGATTGAGGCGCGGGTCCGGGCGGAGCCCGGTGCCCGGCGGAGCCCGGTGCCCGGCGGAGCCCGGTGCCCGGCGGAGCCTGGTTGCCTGAGGGGCGGGGCTGGAGTGCGGGCCCGTACCTCAGCCGAGGCTGAAGGCGCCGGGCGGGGGTTGGGGGGAGGGCGCCGCGTCGGCGTCGGCCACCGGTGCGGCCCCGCGCAGGAAGCGGGCCAGATCCGACCCCGCCACCACCCGCGCGGGAAAGGCGTCCGCCGCGCACCGCCGTGCCAGCGCGCCCACCGGCAGCTCCCGGTCCGAGGCGAGCAGCACGGCGTTGCCGAACCTGCGCCCGCGCAGCACCCCCGGCTCCGCGATCAGCGCGAGCTCCCCGAACACCGTCCGGAAGTTGGCCAGCTGGGCCCGAAGGAAGTCGAACGGCGCCCCGTCGGCCAGGTTCGCCGCGTACATCCCGCCCGGCCGCAGGACCCGCGCCGCCTCCCGCGCGTACTCGACGGAGGTCAGCTGCGCCGGCACCCGCGAGCCGCCGAAGACATCGGCGACGAGCACGTCCGCGCTGCCGGACGGCGCCTGCGCCAGCCAAACCCGCGCCTCTGCCGCGTGCACCGCGATCCCCGATCCGGCCGGCAGCGGGAGGTGCTCCGCGACGAGGTCCACCAGCCCCCGGTCGAACTCGACGACCTCCTGGCGGGAGCCGGGCCGGGTCGCCGCCGCGTACCGGGGCAGCGTCAGCGCGCCGCCGCCCAGATGCAGCAGGTCCAGCGCGGCGCCCGGCTCCGCGGCGCAGTCCAGGACGTGCGCGAGGCGGCGTGCGTACTCGAACTCCAGGTGGAGCGGATCGTCGAGGTCCACGTACGACTGCGGGGCGCCGTCCACGGTCAGCAGCCAGGCCCGGTCCCGGTCCACGTCCGGCATCAGCCTGGCGGTGCCCTGGCCCACGTCCCGGATCACCGGGATCTGTTCGTCGCTCACGGCACCATTGTCCGGCAGCGGGACGATCCGTCCGGCCGCGCCCTCAGACCGCCGGGCCCGCCCAGACCGCGGCCGCCTCCGCGGCGTGCTCCGCGGCCTGCGCGAGCCCGGCGCGCGCGGCCGGATCCCGCCGCGCGGGGTCCAGCAGGTTGCGCCCGAAGGCCTTGCGCGCCTGCGCGGACGGGGTGATCAGCAGCACCCGGGCGCCCGCCGCCCGCAGCTTCGCCGCCTGGGCGGCCGGCGAGGGGACGAGCGCGGACCCGAGGGTGATCGGTGCGACGATCACCACGCGGGAGTATCCGGCGGCCAGGTCCGCGTTGGTCGCCGAGCGGATCCCGCCGTCGATGAAGCGCCGCCCGCCGACCGTCACCGGCGGCCATACCCCGGGCACGGCGCAGCTCGCCGAGACCGCGTCGAGCAGCGAGGCCCCGCTGTCCTTGTCGAAGGCGGTCAGCTCGCCGGTGAGGGCGTCGACGGCGGTGACCAGGAGCCTGCGCCCGGGCCAGTCGGGCGAGCCGAGCCGGGCCCGCAGCACCGTGCGGCGCTCTTCCTCCCCGCCGGTGTGGGCGGCCAGGGCGAGGGCGCCGACCCGCCGCCGGTAGGCCACCGCGTCGCGCGAGCGCAGCATGGCGACGGCGTACCGGGCGATGAGGCCCGCGCCGAACCGGGCCACCGGCTCGCCGGCCGCGTCGCCGAGCTGGCTTTCGTACAGCTCCTGCGGCGTGAGCAGCCCCGAGGCCAGCTGGGCGCCGACGAGCGAGCCGGCCGAGGTGCCGACGACGAGGTCGGCGCCGGCGGCCAGGTCCACGCCCGCCTGCGCGAGCCCGTACAGGATCCCGGATTCCCAGCCGACGCCGGTCAGCCCGCCGCCGCCCAGCACCAGTGCCGTACCGCCGTCCATCCCGCCCGCCCTTCGCCGCCGCGCCCGTGTCGAGGGCAGTCTCGCCCACCGGGCGGGCCGCCCCCACGGCGGGGTGGACGGCCGCCGACGCCGACTGCCGCGGGGCGCACCGGCCGCAGCCGGGGCGCCCCACATCTCCCGCGTCACACCGCGCAGGTCAGCCGAGGACGGTCGTCACCGTCCCCGCGCCCACCGTCCGCCCGCCCTCGCGGATCGCGAAGCCGAGCCCCGCCTCCAGCGGCAGGTCCCGCCCGAGCTCCACGGTCATCGTGACCGTCTCGCCCGGCCGGGCCACCGCCGCCGCGCCCAGGTCCACGTCGCCCACCACGTCGGCGGTGCGGATGTAGAACTGCGGCCGGTAGCCGGTCGACAGCGGCGTCGTGCGCCCGCCTTCGCGGCCGGACAGCACGTACACCTGCGCGGTGAAGCGGCGCCGGGGCACCACGCTGCCGGGCGCGGCCACCACGTGGCCGCGGCGCACCCCGTCGCGCGGCACCCCGCGCAGCAGCAGCGCCACGTTGTCCCCGGCCTCGGCGGACTCCATCGGCTTGCCGAAGGTCTCCAGGCCGGTCACCACCGTCTCGACGGGCTCGCCGTCGCCGCCGAGCACGCCGACCCGGTCGCCGATGCGGACGGTGCCGCGCTCGACGGCGCCGGTGACGACGGTCCCGCGTCCGGTGATGGTCAGCACGTTCTCCACCGGCAGCAGGAAGGGCGCCTCCGTGTACCGCACCGGCATGGGGACGTAGGTGTCCACCGCGTCGAGCAGCGCCTCGATCGCCCCGGTCCACCGCGGGTCGCCCTCCAGCGCCCCGAGCCCGGAGACCCGTACGACCGGCGCACTGTCGCCGCCGTAGCCGTGGGCGGTGAGCAGCTCGCGGACCTCCAGCTCGACCAGGTCGGTGAGCTCGGGGTCGCCGGCGTCGGCCTTGTTGAGGGCGACTACGATGTGGTCGACGCCGACCTGCCGGGCGAGGAGCACGTGCTCGGCGGTTTGCGGCATGACCCCGTCGAGGGCGGAGACGACGAGGATCGCCCCGTCGAGCTGGGCGGCGCCGGTGACCATGTTCTTGACGTAGTCGGCGTGCCCGGGCATGTCCACGTGGGCGTAGTGCCGGGTGTCGGTCTCGTACTCGACGTGGGTGAGGTTGATGGTGATGCCGCGCCGGGACTCCTCCGGGGCCCTGTCGATCCGCTCGAACGGCACGAAGGAGGCGCCGCCGCGCTCGGCGAGGACCTTGGTGATGGCGGCGGTGAGGGTGGTCTTGCCGTGGTCGACGTGACCCATGGTGCCGATGTTCAGGTGCGGCTTGGTGCGCACGAAGGCCGTCTTGGCCATGATGTCTCTTCCCGTGTTCTTCGGTGCTCTCACAACCGGCCGGAGCCGGAACGGGACCCCTGGAAACGAGCCGACCCTCCCCCTGTGGGGCCCGCCGGACTGTCCGGGAAGGGTCAGCTTCGTGCGCCGTCGACGGCGGCGAGGGCCAGTGCCAGGGCGAGTGCCTGCGCCAGGTCCTGCGCCGGCGCCTGCGCCTGTGCCTCGAAGAGAAGGGCGGCAGCCTTCGGCGCGTCCGCGACTGCGGACGGCGCTGCGGGGAAGGCGTGCCGGAACATGGGGCCGATCCTGCCGGACCGGCGGCGGCCCGTCGAATGAATTTCCGTGCACCCGCGGGCCCTTGGGCGTCCCGGCCGCGAACGACGGGCGCGAACGACGGGCGCGGGCCGTGCGGTGCGCGGGTCGCCGGCCGTTCCTCCGCATGAGGCCTGGATTACGGCGGCCCGCCGCTTGCGTCGGTTACGCTCCCGGGATGTCCCTCCTCCTGGCGCCGTGGATCCGGCTGGCGCTGCTCGCCGTGCTGCTGGCCGCGGCCGGCGCGTGCGCGCTGCTGTACGAGCCCCAGCGCCTCCTCACGGAGGGCCTGCCGCCGGATCTGCCGAAGGGCGCCGCGGCGCTCGTCTTCGCTGCCGCGTACGGCGCCGGCACGGCGGCCCTGGTCCCGCGCCCCCTGCTCAACCTGGCCGCGGGGGCCCTGTTCGGCGCCCCGCTCGGCCTGGCCGCCGCGGTGGCCGGATCGGTGCTCGGCGCCGGGATCTCCTTCGGCCTGGGCCGGGCCCTGGGCCGCGACGCGCTGCGGCCGCTGTTGCGGGGGCGCTGGCTGCTGGCGGCCGACGACCAGCTGGCTCGGCACGGCTTCCGCTCGATGCTGGCCGTGCGGGTCTTCCCCGGGCTGCCCTTCGCGGTGGCCAATTACTGCGCGGCGTTCTCCCGCTGCGGCTGGCTGCCCTTCCTGACGGCCACCGCGATCGGGGTCGTACCGAACACCGCCGCGTACGTGGTCGCCGGGTCCAGCGCCTCCTCGCCGGGCTCGCCCGCGTTCCTCGTCTCGTTCGGCTTCATCGCCGTCTCGGCGGTGGCCGCGGCGGTCGTCGGCTGGCGCAAGCGGCACCGGTTGGCACCCGCGAAGACGGCCGGGGAGCCCGAGCCCCTCGCCCAGCACCCCCCTGTGGTCGGAGCCGTTTCCCACGGGCCCTAGCATCGGACCCGAACTGCCCGACGATCACAAGGACGAGCGCACCCCGACATGAGCTGGTTCGAATCCCTAATCCTCGGTCTCGTCCAGGGGCTTACGGAGTTCCTCCCGATCTCCTCCAGCGCCCACCTCCGGCTGACCGCGGCATTCGCCGGCTGGGAGGATCCGGGCGCGGCCTTCACCGCGATCACGCAGATCGGCACCGAGGCCGCCGTGCTGATCTACTTCCGCAAGGACATCGCGAAGATCATCTCTACCTGGTTCCGCTCGCTGTACACCGCGTCGCTGCGGTCGGAGCAGGACGCCAAGATGGGCTGGCTGGTGATCGTCGGCTCGATCCCGATCGGCGTGCTGGGCCTGACGCTCAAGGACCAGATCGAGGGCCCGTTCCGCGATCTGCGGGTCACCGCCACCACGCTCGTCGTGATGGGCATCGTCCTCGGCGTCGCCGACCGGCTCGCGGCCCGCGACGAGGAGGGCGGCCGCCACCGCGCCGTCCGCGAGCGCAAGACGCTGCGGCAGCTGAGCGTCAAGGACGGCCTGATCTTCGGCGTCTGCCAGGCGATGGCGCTGATCCCGGGCGTCTCCCGGTCGGGTGCGACGATCTCCGGCGGCCTGCTGCTCGGCTTCACGCGCGAGGCCGCGGCCCGCTACTCCTTCCTCCTCGCCATTCCCGCCGTCCTGGCCTCGGGGGCGTTCGAGGTGAAGGACGTGGTCGAAAGCCCGGGCCACATCGTCTGGGGCCCGACCATCTTCGCCACGGTGATCGCCTTCGTCGTCGGCTACGCCGTCATCGCGTGGTTCATGAAGTTCATCTCCACCAAGAGCTTCATGCCGTTCGTGATCTACCGGATCGCCCTGGGCATCGCCCTGTTCGTGCTGGTCGGCACGGACGTCCTGAGCCCGCACGCCGGCGAGTCCGCCGGATAGCGCACGCCCGGCCGTCACCCCGGCCGTCACCCCCACGCATGAACCGCCAGGCCGCCCGGGAACGTTCCCGGGCGGCCTTTGCGTCGTTGTGCCGGGTGAGACCGCAAAAGACCCGAAGGCAAGACAGCAGGGGGTGTCCCATGGGCCGCGTGGTGTTGGAGCGTTTCCCGGCCGGGAGTCCGCGGGGAAGCTGGCCCGCCGAGGAGTACGCCGCGCAACGGCTGCGCGAGGGCGTGCCGGCCGAGGTGGTGATGGACCTGGCCAGCGACGCGTTCCTGGTCGTGGTACAGCAGCGGGAGGGGCATTCCGGCCACTGATCCCGCCCGGAAGCCGCCGGTGGCGCGCACACCCCTTGGCCTCGCGGCCCGGCGCCCCCACACTGACCCGATGACGCAGCGTGTGGACCTCGCCACGGTCATGGACCGGCTGGCGATCGACGAGGTGGTCACGGGGTACGCGGTGGCCGTGGACGACGGCGACTGGGCGGCGTACCGCTCGCTGTTCGCGCCCGGCGGGCGGGCCGACTACACCTCCGCGGGCGGGATCGAGGGGCCGGCCGGCGAGGTCGCCGAGTGGCTCGCGGAGACCATGAAGCTGTTCCCGGTGCGCCAGCACCTCATCGTCAACCGGCTCGTCCGCCTGGAGAACCGGGTGGGCTGGCCGGCCGATCTGGCCGAGGTCCGGGCGGACTTCGTCAACCCGATGCGGCTCGACACGGGCGGGGCCGAGAGCGGGGCCGGGACCGGTGCGGCCGCCACCGCCCCCAATTTCACCGCGGCCGGCCGCTACACCTTCGCCCTGGCCCGTACCGCCCACGACGGCTGGCGGCTCACCCGGGTCACCGTGCACGAGAAGTGGCGCCACCTCTCCCCCTGAGCGGCCGCCGGCCCTGCCCTGTCCCACACTGAGAGCGGAGGCGCGTCATGCTGACGAGGCAGACCCGGTGCTGGCGTGCGGCGGCCGCGGCCGCCGCCGGGGCGCTGCCGTGCCTGGCCTTCCCCGCCCCCGCGCTGTGGTGGTTCGCGTACGTGGCCCTCGTGCCCTGGATGCTGCTGCTGAGGACGGCTCCGACCGGGCGGCGGGCGGCCCTGGAGGGCTGGCTCGGCGGCGCCGGGTTCATCGTGGCCGTGCACCACTGGCTGCTGCCCAGCCTCCACGTGTTCCTGCTGCCGCTGGCGGCGCTGCTCGGCCTGCTGTGGATCCCCTGGGCACTGCTGGTGCGCGAGCTCCTCGCCGGGAACCCGCGGCCGGGGCGCGCCGGGGCCGCGCTGCTGCTCGTACCGGCGGGCTGGCTGCTGTCGGAGCTGGCCCGGTCGTGGCAGGGGCTGGGCGGGCCGTGGGGGCTGCTGGGGGCGAGCCAGTGGCAGGTGCCGCCGGCGCTGCGGCTGGCCTCGGTGGGCGGCGTGTGGCTGGTGAGCCTGCTGGTGGTGGCGGTGAACTGTGCGGTGGTGCTGCTCCTCACGGCTCCCGCGGCCCGGCTCCCGGCGGTGGCCGGGGTGACGGGGTGTGCGGTGCTGACGGGGGCGGTGTGGCTGTGGGTGCCGCGGGCCGAGCGCGCGGGCGGTTCGGGCACGCTGCGGGTGGCCGTCGTCCAGCCGGGCCTGGTCGCCGACGGCCCGGACAGCGCGGAGCGGCGCTTCGCGCTGGAGGAGCAGTTGACCCGCGCCCTGGCCGGGCGGCCGGTGGACCTGGTGGTGTGGGGCGAGAGCAGTATGGGCGCGGACCTGGCGGCGCGCCCGGACCTGTCCCGCAGACTGGCCGCCCTGTCCGCGGAGGTCGGGGCCCCGCTCCTGGTGAACGTCGACGCCCGCCGTCCGGCGGCGGCCGGCACCGCTGCCGGAACGGGGTCCGGGACCGGCACCGGCACCGGCATTTACAAGAGCTCCGTGCTCGTCGGCCCGGGCGGCCCCACCGGGGACCGGTACGACAAGATGCGCCTGGTCCCCTTCGGCGAGTACATACCGGCCCGGTCCCTGCTCGGCTGGGCCACCTCCGTCGGCAAGGCCGCGGGCGAGGACCGCCGCCGCGGCGCGGCCCCGGTCCTGATGGGACTGCCGGGGCGGCCGGACGTCCGGATCGGCCCGCTGGTGTGCTTCGAGTCGGCCTTTCCCGACATGAGCCGCCGCCTGACCCGCGACGGGGCGGCCCTGCTCGTCGCCCAGTCGGCCACCTCCACCTTCCAGAACAGCTGGGCGCCGGCCCAGCACGCCTCGCTGGCCGCCCTGCGCGCCGCGGAGACCGGCCGCCCCGTGGTGCACGCCACCCTCACCGGTATCAGCGCCGTGCACGCCCCGGGCGGCGAGCAGATCGGCCCGGCGCTGTCCGGCTCCGCGCGCGAGGCGCAGGTGTACGAGGTCCCGCTCGCCCGCGGGACTACGCTCTACGTCCGCTTCGGCAACTGGCCCGCGGGCCTGGCCTTGGTGCTGCTGGCCGCGTACTGCACGGTCGCGGGAACCCGCTCCCTCGGGCTCAGGAAGCCTGCTCCAGAGCCGACAGCACCACCCGCTCGCACAGCTCGTGGGTCAGCAGCGCGTCCCGGGCGCTGAGCGGCTTGCCCGCGTCGACGACCTCCAGGAAGGCGTCGACGACCTGCTCGATGCCGCGCTGGCGGGCCACCGACACCCAGTCCCCGCGGCGGCGCACGGTCGGCTGGCCGCGGTGGTCGATGATCTCGGCGAGGTTGACGACCTGCCGCTTGGTGTCCTGGCCGGAGACCTCCAGGATCTCCTCGGTGGAGCCGGACAGCCGGTTCATGATGCCGAGCGCGGTGAAGCCGGCGCCGGACAGCGTGAGGACGACCTGGTGCATCAGGCCGTCGCGCACGACGGCCCGGACGTCGATGTGGTCGGCCTCGCCGGGCAGCAGGAAGCGCAGGGTGTCGACGACGTGGATGAAGTCGTCGAGGACGAGGGTGCGCGGGTCCTCCGGCAGTCCCACCCGGTTCTTCTGCATGACGATCAGCTCGCGCGGGTGGTCGGCGCACTGGACGTAGCCGGGCGCGTGGCGGCGGTTGAAGCCGACGGCGAGCGGGACCCCGCGGTCCTCGGCGAGCTCGACCAGCCGCCGCGAGTCGGCGAGCTCGTACGCGAGCGGCTTGTCCACGTACGTCGGCACGCCGGCCTCGATCAGCCGCGCGACGATCTCGGGGTGCACGGTGGTCGGCGCGTGCACGAACGCCGCGTCCAGGCCCTCCGCGAGCAGCCCGTCAAGGCCGGTGTGGCGGCGCTCCACGGGGACGTGGTGGATCTCGCCGATCCGTTCGAGGGTGGCGGGGGTGCGGGTCTGCAGGTGCAGCTCCAGGCCCGGGCGGGCGGTCAGGACGGGCAGGTACGCCTTCTGGGCGATGTCGCCCAGTCCGATGACGCCGACCTTCACCGCATACCTCCTGGTTGTTCCTCGGGGGACCACCGCAGCTTAATCCCTGGCGGCGGGGGCCCGGTTGGCCGAGGAGCCGCGCGGGTGTCCGGCGGATGCGTGTCACCCGTGCGGGGTCAATATCGGCTCCGGGTTTCCACAACCGGGTGCTCGCACAGCAGAGTTGCCCGAGTGCACACCACCCGAACCTCGACGAAGCTGCTGCTCTCGGTCGCCGGCGCCGTGTCGGCCGTTTCCGGCTGTGTGAATGTGACCCCCGCCTCCATGCAGCCGGCGGGCGCTCCCGGGACGACGGGGGCGGCGCCGCCCCGGCACGATCCGCGGGGCGGGCCGGGGGCTGCGGTGGAGGTGCAGGCGCCGGCGCTGGAGGCGCTGAAGGCGGTGCCGCGGGAGCCGACGGCTTCGGCCACGGGGACGGGCCGGGCCCCGGCCGGCGCGGCCGCCCCGGCCACTGCGCCGCCGGTCCCGGACATCCCGGAGCCGCGCAAGCCGGCCGAGCGGCCTGCGGGGGGCAAGTCGGCCGGGCCCGCGCCACGGCCCGCCGCGCAGGCCGAGCTTCCGCGCGAGGTCCTGGACCAGCTGCCGGTCCGCCCGGCCGACGTATGCGCCCTGGGCCGCGCACGCGGCCGCTGGACCCCGGACAGCCCGGAATCCCGAATCTGCGAGGGCGTCCGCACTCCCTGACCCGCCACTTCCGGCACTGAACGCCCCGGACCCTGCCCTGACTCCAGCGCGGGGTCACCCCACCCTTGCCCTCGCTTCAGTGGGGTGGATTCCCCAATCCTGCCCTCGCTGTCGAAGCGGGGGGACCTTCCAGCCTCGCCGGCGTTTGAGGCGCGGGGTCTGGGGCGGCGCCCCAGAAAGCCCGGCCGGCTCCGCCTACGCCTGTGACCGGGGGTTCGCAAATCCAGCCTCGCCGGCGATTGAGGCACGGGGTCTGGGGCGGAGCCCCAGAAGCCCAGCGGCTCCGCCTACGCCTCTGACCGGGGGTCCGCAA